>CAYPST010000010.1:0-70566 GCA_964413425.1 uncultured bacterium | reverse complement strand
CGGGGTGGAGCAGTCTGGTAGCTCGTTGGGCTCATAACCCAAAGGTCGCAGGTTCAAATCCTGCCCCCGCTACTACGGTTTTAACCCCATCTCGAATTGTCAGGATGGGGTTTTTGTTTTCCATCGAGTATAGCTTCCGGGTATTGAAATCCTTTTTCCGTCATCTACTTCCCTGCACCGTATCCAGCACTGCTTCCGGATGTTTCGCAGCCACTTCCAGCAAGATCCGGGCCGGTCCCCGTGGCTTCCGTCTCCCCTGCTCCCAGTTGCGCAGGGTTCCCACACTGATCCCCAGCAGCGCCGAAAATTTCTCCTGGGTCAGGCCGTATATCTCCCGGATGTCCTTGATCGTTTCCGGATCCGGCGGCTCCATGCGGAACTCCCGGGAAGGTGCCTTTTCTCCGCGTATAATCTCCCCGGCTTCTCTCACGCTTTGTAATAACTCGTGAAACAATTTTTCATACATCACAACTTCCAGATTCATAATAGTTCTAACATCCCCTGGATATCCAGAATCTTTCCTCCCCACTCGCTTTCACGCACCGCCTCATTTTCCAGAAAATCACCCTTATCCCTGGTGACCACATAATCGATATCGTCGAGCATAACCGTTGCCAGAATGGGAGCATCCTTTTCCCGAATAAGTGTTTTAGCCGCAGGGATATTTCGGGCATACTCTTCCAGGTTCTTCACCTCCACCAATCCGGATCCCAGGAAGGTCAACAGGTTATCCAGGGCTGCCTGCACCTCCGCCGGATCATACAATTCTGTGAATTTCCGCTTCAGCTCTTCGATGATAAAATCTGTCAGCACCAGGACATGTCCTTTCTCCAGGATTTTCCAGATGACTTTCCGCTTCACCCTGGCAAACTTCATGCTGGCCACGAAAATATTCGTATCCACCAGTATTTTCAAAACACGATGACCTTTCTATGCAGGACATTTCCATTCATTCCATTGGATCCTCCTCCAGATCCGGGGCAAGAATCTCCTGATACACGCTTCTGCGGATCCGGGACAGATTCTCTCGAATCTCTTGCTCACTCTGTTCTTCAATATCGCCGAATTCAAGTAACTTCTCCAGCACTTCCCAGAGCTGGGCTTTCCGTAGATAATCACGGATGGCCTCGGATCGATTCGGATATTTCTGTTCCCGGACCTTTCTGTCCAGCATCTCGATCTGTGCTTCACTCAACCGCACCTGAACGGGCTGCATTTTCATTGCTGTCTCCTTTATGATTTCCTTTCCAATTCATTGTAATGCAATTCCATTACAAAACTATAACAAAAGAGCAGATAAATCAACACAGTGTTCGAATTTTCTGGTGATTAGTCCAATAAAAAGCCCCACAGACCTGCACCTATGGGGCTCCTGCAATCGGACAGCCAAATGTTGGCAGGCTGGTCACATTCTGGTCACAGTGCTCTCGTAAGTGGTTGCTTTTCTTGACAATTCGACAGGTCATAACCTAAAGATTACCGGTGCCCTTGCGGAGAACTTTTCGGGAAAATCTCGCCGCTTGCTACTCTCCGGAACTGGCCGAGGTCGCAGGGCTTTCTATGCAGGTCATGCCTTCCTTCTGCCAGAAATTCGAAAGGGGAATGCCTCTCGCCCCCCGTTAGGGGGCATCGATGACAATACCTTGTTCCGCTGAGATGGAGAACGGAACGGCGGTCCGATCGGTCCGACCTCCTCTGGATTTCCTCATTCGCAGATATCTCCGGTTTTCAGTGCCCTCGGAGAAATCAGCACCGGCAGTACTGAACAAATCCATCACGATATCATACACATTAAGTAATTCCGGTAAAGGTTCATTATCCATATTCTCATGCAGGTGGGTATCCAGAATTACGACGCCGGGTTGACGCAATAACCGGTTCTTTTGCTGTATCAAATCAATAAATTGAGCACTGTTAAAACTGGCTGCCAGCGGGGTGACCGAATCGAAGATAATTCTCAACGGAGGGTCATAGGATTCCATCGTCCGGGCAATGACATACAGTAATCCACTCCCATCTGTCAAATTGAGCCCCTTCTGGCTTCCACTATACCCATCCAGCAGATGAAACTTGTGCTTTTTTTGATACTGTTCCGGTTGAATGTTCATTTTTTCCAATCCATTTTGTATCGTATCGGCAGTGATAAACAATACGGATTCTCCGTTTTGTAATCCTTCCGCAGCGAACTGAAGTGCGAGTGTGGATTTTCCTATGCCTGCCTGACCGCGGACGAGCCAGGCTGATCCGTACCGAATCTCATCATGAAATAGTGGTTGCACCGGAGAAAACGTAAGGGGCGAAGGGGATTTCAACTTTCCATGGTTTGAAGGTGGTATATACATCACTTCGATTCCGTTCCCGGAAATTTCCATGCGATGTTGTCCGGTAACGTGGTTCACCTGTCGCATTTTGTACACTTCTATGAATCTGTGCCTGGCTGTATGTTTCATCTTGCTGCTTAATCGAATTGTCCCATCTCCGATGGTCTCTTCAACTCCAAATCGTGAGAACTGCTCCGGTGCGTCTGCCGGGATATCCGAGAGTAACAATCCGACTGCATTTGCCTGGTACACCATGTTTTTCACCTGATAGGTCTTCTCCCGAATTATGGCATCGTTTTTCACGCGGTGGAGAAACAACGAAAAGGAATCCAGTACGACCCAGTCAGGCTGAAATTCCTCGATGTCGTCCCGGATAGCTTTTAGGTTCTCTTCAATGCGAATGGCGGTTTGGGGGATATGCACCAGTCTTATCAACCCGGATTCCAGCTTCGAGTGTAACTCCCAGCCGAACGACGCTGCTGTCGTCAATAAATCTGCTGCCGGCTCTTCAAAGGAATAATACAAGCCTCGCTGCCCACACTTAGAGGCATTGGAAAGGATCTGGAGCGACAAGGTGGTTTTCCCGGTCCCTGAGACGCCGGACAAAATGATGGCCCGCCCCCGACACAGTCCTCCATTCAGCAGAGCATCCAGGCCTGTAATTCCGGTCGGCTCGCAAGTCCTCCTCCTTAATTCCGATGATACCGGATTGCTCAGTCCGGATGTCAGCGCTGTTATTCCCTCCGGTACGATGATAAAAGGTATTGGTCCCAGCCATGCATTTCGGCCACGGAGTTTCATAACCTGGAGCGTGCGCTGATACTCTCCGGCAACCAATTTAAGCGTCAGAGAAATAATCCCATCTGCAATGGCAAACTCTGCCCCGCTGGTCAGTCGTTGTGTATCATATTCCCCCACCAGTATGGCGGTACAACCTTCATTATACAGCCGAATGGCCAGGCGATAAATAAATTTCCGAAATACCTCCTTATCTTCGGTAAAGTCCCGAATAGCTTTGAACGAATCTATGACCAGGACTTCAGCGTCAACCTTTTGCACTTTGCTCAGGATGGTTTTCAGCACCTCTTCGAGAGAATTTTTCCGTAGGGTTCCCCCAATATCATCGATGTGGATAGTCGAACCAATGAGATCAGCATGGAAAAATGTAAAGCCGCGCATAAATCGCAGAATTTTCGCCGGGGGTTCCGATAAGGTAGTGAGATATAAAACCGACGAATCCGGATGCGTGGTGATATGATGGAAAAGCAGCTGCTGACAGAAGATGGTTTTTCCCGTGCCGGGCTGCCCGGCAAGAATATTGAATGAGGGTGCCGGGATTCCTCCGTCCAAAACATTGTTGAGATGCAGATCGAAGGTTTCGATACTGGTTTCGACTGACATCGGTTTACTCCTTCTGATCAGTTTCCATTACCGGTCTCTGTTTGAATAAACGTCTGATCACGGGTGAGATAGTTCGAATATTGAAAGGCTTTGTTACGATTTTGTTCACTCCGGCGGCATAGAGTTCATCCTTCAGCGATTCATCCACATATCCGGTTGTGACAATGACTGGTGCATGAGGAAAAAGTGCTTTGAATTTGAAGACAAGCTCCCGGCCGTTCATATCCGGCAGTCCGATATCCGTGATCAACATATCGATCTTTCCGGGATTTTCCTTCATCCGAATTCCCGCCTCGGTACCACTGGAAGCGGTAAGTACTTTATAGTCCAGATGTTCAAATGATTTAGATAAGGCGTTCAGGATGCTTCGTTCATCCTCTACCAGTAAGAGCGTCTCACCATTGCCAGCAGGCAGACTTTCCTCCCTATGTTCTGTGGTCGTTCGGATGCGGTCAGAAGGCGTTTTCGCCGCAGGCAGTCCGATTATGAACCTGGTGCCTGCTCTAGGTTCACTGGAAACGTCAATCCATCCCTGATGCATGTGCACAAGTTTCTTCACCACTGCCAACCCGAGTCCGGTCCCTATCTCAGGACTCTTGGTTGTAAAAAATGGCTCAAAAATATGGTGCAATGTTTCACTATTCATCCCATCCCCTTCATCCTCGACAAGCAAACAGCGATAGCTATCCCGGCGACCGCTGGCGTGTTTTTGGAGTTCTTCTTCACTCAGTTCGCGGAATCCAAGCGTGATCGTGCCACCCCTGGGCATGGCATCTGACGCATTGATACACAATGTGAAGAGTATTTGCTGCAACTGTCCGGGATCAGCCAGAATTCCATCAGGTTCCGTACCTGACAGGATTCGCAGATTCACATAAGGCGGAAGAGTATGGACGGCAATTTCTTTGAAGTCGTTTAAAAAAGATTCCAGAGAAATCACCTGCTTCTTCGGCTCGGTGGAGCGAATAAATGTCAGCATACGTTCCGTAACTGATTTACCCCACTCAAGACTTGACTGAATGATCTTAATATACTGGTCCAGTTCCTTTTGTGTATTTTGCGTTTCCTGGATATGTGCGGGAATATCAATGGCAGTTAATACATTGTTGAAATCATGTGCAATCCCACCAGCGATTTCTCCCAGTGATTCCAGCTTTTGTGCCTGGATCAGTTCTTGTTCCATGGATTTCTGCACAGTCAAATCGCGAATAATACTGAACAACAGTGGTTGTCGATCATCCCCGAATTCCATGAAGGAATTGGTAATCTCAAGGTATTTCGTTTTCTCACCAACAAAGGTGACTTCTTCTTCAATGGTGTCCGGTAAACCCTCCCTGCGAAAATATTCCCGGTATTGCTGCAAATACTCCTGCCGGTCACTCTCCTGGAATAATTCGATAAACGAGGTGCCGACCAACTTCTCACTGTCGATGTTCACCAACCGGGCAAATGCCGGATTCACCAGCATGAGAACCCCTTCCGCATCAGTAAGACACATGGCTTCCGGGGAACATTCCCAGATATTCCGGAACCGGGTTTCACTGTCCATTAACGCACGTTCCGCCTGTTTCTGGCTGGTAATGTCTTCTATCATGGTAATCTGAAATACTCGATCTTCAATTGTGCCCCCCAGGGATACACTCACATTTGCCCACATGGTAGTCCCGTGCTTTGTGATATATCTTTTTTCTAATTGCAGGCTGGATATTTCGCCGGAAATCAGCCGGGTTGCTTCCCGTTTATTCTTTTGGAGATCATCCGGATGGGTGAGATCCTCCCAGTTTTTGGTACACAATTCTTCCTTCGAATACCCCAACAGGCGACAGAGGTTGCTATTGACTTCCAGAAAAATGCCGGATTCATCTACCAGTGCCATTCCGATGGGGGCTTCCTCAAAGATGGTACGGAATTGTGCTTCGCTCTCCTTAAGGGCTGTATAGGCCGCAACTTGTTCGGAAATATCTCTGGAGGTTCCGATAATCGCAGCAAGGTTCCCATTGCTGTCCAGCACCGGAGCATCGGTGACGAAAGCCTGGAAAACACTGCCATCCTTCCGCCGCACCGGAAATGTGCCGGACCAGCATTGCCCGTTCCGCAGCGTTTGGATTATTTCCTCGGCCCCCTCGGCAACCTCCGGTGTAGTGGTAACTTCAACAACGTTTTTGCCCACAGCTTCACTCCGGCTCCATCCGTAGAGAACCTCCGCAGTCGTATTCCAGTAGATGATTTCCCCTGCCGGATCGGTAGCAATCACCGCTTCGCCCACCTGGTTCAACATCCGGGAGTGGAACTGCAGCTCCTCTTCCACCGCTTTGCGGTCACTGATATCCCGGCAGGTATAGAGAAGAGTGCCCCCCTGAATATCGACTGCCTTGACCGAGGTCAGCAGATGGTGAGCATGGCCGGATTTATCAATGATGGTGTGTTCCAGGTTTCGGAGTTCACCGAGTTTTTCCACTTCCGACGGCTCCATCTGCACCTCTCCCATTAACACCGTGATTGAACCCATGGCGTTCACTTCCTGTGGAGTATAACCGAAAATCACTTCCACATTAGGACAGACGTATGTAAATTCGCCCTGGTCATCCGTGATAAGAACAGTATCACTGATTTCCCTCAGAACCAGACGGTGGAGCTCCTCGTTTTCACGAATTTTTCCGGTTAATTCATCTCTGGGAGTGTTCTCGTGAAAGGTGATGATCGCACCGCTGATGTTCCCGGAATGATACCTGGGAGCGACCGTGTAAGTGATCAGCGATTCATGGCCTTCTTTTGAAACCAACTGGTTGCCATCAAGCGATTCGACAATCCGATGCTCCTGGATCACCGGGGTGATCATATCCGCAGCCGGAATGCGGAAGACATCAGAATAATGCTTGCCTGTGGCTTCTCCCTCGCGCCAGCCGGTAAGCTGTTGAGCAGCCGTATTCAGAAAGGTGATGTTCCCCGCACAATCGGTGGTAATCAGGCCACATCCCATCCCCTGGAGTATTCTCAGATCCTGATCGTTGTGATGCTGCAATTCCTGTTGATGATGGTGGCGTAATACACCCAGAATTACGCCGAAAGCAACAAAAATCGCCAGGGATATGCCCCGGACATATATTTCATGCGGGGGTACTTCATAGATTGCCAGTTCGAGGAATTGCCCCCCATAAAAGACATACGCATCCAGGGCTGCATCAACGACTCCATACAAAATGCCGAGCAATACGGATATGAGGACTGTCATCCTGAATTGTTTCTCGGTTAATAATCTCCGGAGATTCATTGTACGTCTCAATTTCCTATCTCTACTCTACAGAAGTTACACAGTGTGTTGAATTATGAAGAAACTGCAGTTCGAGTCAGCAAATAATTACGGAAGTGAGAGGGATCTGATATTCGGGAAGCATCGGACTATTGGGATTCCTTCTATTGCATATAACTCAACTCTTTTCTCCCGCTGTAGAGGACGGTGTATCTAAAATACGCTCTATTCTTCGAACAAGTGTCGAAGCACGAAAAGGTTTCGCAATATAATCGTCAGCTCCGGCCTGTTTAGAAAACATCACATAATCCTCAGTGGCATATGCCGTCATCATAATAACAGGGATATCACTGGTGCGCTGATGCTTCTTCAACACTTTCACCGCTTCGACTCCTGTTAATCCGGGCATTGCAATATCCATCACCACAACGTCCGGCTTATGTTCACGGGCCAGATTGAAACTTGCTTCCCCGGTCGCGGCCGTCATTACTCGATAATTATTGATCTGGAGGATGCGGCCAACATTCCGCAGCACACTCTCCTCATCATCCACGACCAGAACCAGAGGGCCCTCTTCTTCCAGTATCGGACCATTATATATTGATAATGTTATAATCGGCAAATATGTCGAACGCTTAAGCCGTAAATTGCAGCAAATTGCCTAAGAGGCGGGAACGGATGCCATGCAGTTCGGGTGGATCAAACAGATTTAGTTCTTACAGTCGATGAATTGAGAAATGAGGGAGGTCTGCCCTGCCATCCGCAAATAAACCTATAACTGGGTCTGTCTCAAAAACGTCTCAAAGAATTCCCTTGTATGTTATTCCCTGAGAGTGTTTAGAGATCATGGGCCTGATACAAGATGCTGAACCTGACGTATAGGTATTATGTATACAAAATATCTGCAAAATGTATTCCGCTATTTGGACAGATGTATGTTGTAATTTCTTTGTCCCGTCGTCACAGGATCTCTGTGCCGAAGGCACCCCTTCGGGGCGAGGCGTTTTCTAAATAGACTCAATCCCTAGATGATTCTTCAGGGTAAAGAAAGAATATGGCTATTAAGCTAACCTGGATAATTCATAAAAAATAGCACATCCCGACGGGATCTCTTCGAGGCAGATTGACACAGAAACAACGAGCATGCCCCGATACGGGACAACCGCTCTACCATACAGGTTGCCAATACCATTGCTTTCCTGAACTGACTTAATAGTCATGTAAATCATTTTAAAATATCCTGCATATAGTTAAATATTCTTCATTTCTCCGTGGATTTTCGAAATAATTCACCAGGAAAAAATTTCCGGGTGCGGAAAAATTTTCCCTTAATAATACAATTACTAGGATGTTTTATATAATAAACCGGTTTGGCCCTAATTTTGCATATTTTTACATCGTTATGCAAATAGATGCAAAGGGGGATACATCATGGACGATACCATCCCCTTCAAGATTTGTACAAACTGTGGCAGAATATGGGATTTTCAATCGGAATTTCTCGATGATCCGAACATTGTATTCATTGGCTACCAGCCGCATTTTGAAGATCCGCTCCTGGCGTTTTTATTGTTCAACCACCGGGAGTGCGGAACGACTCTGAATGTCCGAATCTCTTCCCTTCAACATCCTGAGACCGAGCCCGTACTTTAGAACTCCGAATACACGCCTGTTGTCGATGCGGCAGATATGCCCGGTGAAAAATAAACAGTGGACCCGAAAGGATAAGGTGTACCATGGATACCACTACAATTGAGGAAACAGTGTGGGACAGATTGATTGCGGGCGGGGAATTCTCTCTGGGCCAGTTTGTCATCAGTGTACATGACCGTACGGTTCGCGTCTTCCACAGCCGGTCCCGGACTGTCACTCATCTGCGCAAAGAATCTTCATTTGCCGAAATGTCCACACTCTGCAGGCAACATGGCTATACTCTTCCCTATCTGCTGCACTCCACGGAACCGAAGACATATCACATTCTGCAGGACTCGGAACGCCGGCGCCCCAGGCAGCGACTCACCCGGCAAACGTGACCGGGATACCGCAGCCTGTACCTGTATCAATCTGACCTTGCGCTGAAGCTGTTTCCAGAATGAACCCCGAAAGTACGGAAGGCAATCGCGTCAGTCCTGCAATGTGTTCCTGTGATACAATACCGGGGAAGCACATCTGGCTTTGCAGGAGCTGGGCAGGCATATCCCGGAATAGCGGCCAAACAGCTTTTTGCTGTTTTCCTCCTGATTAGAACAGCATTTTTTCAGTAAAAATATGTTGAAAGTCCGGTTCGGATTCCAGTGAGATGTGCTCGGTTTTTTCTAATATCTCATTGATGGTATCAAATTCCTGAAACAGAGACATCTTTGCCCCGATCAATGCACTGTTCCCCAGCTTCTGTATCTTATCCGGGTCGTGCTGCAGCATGCCGATTTGCCGGATATTGTGCGGATTGAGATAATGACCAAAGGCTCCGGCAATATAGACTTGCCGAAGATCCACATGATCCGGTCCGAGTTGATCCATTAATATTTGCATTCCGGTGGCAATGGCGCCCTTCGCCAGCTGAAATTCCCCGATATCTCTTCGGCTGAGATATACCGGCGAAAGCAATTCGATGGTATCGGAAGAACCGGTAAATCGTCCCCGATTATTGATTCTTCCCTCCTGTAACAGCACAGCAACGGCATCAATTAATCCACTCCCGCAGATTCCCCTGGGCCGCTCATCTCCGATCACATGACATCGCAGTTTCCCCTCCTCCACAGATACCGAAGATATGGCTCCGGTGGTCGCACTCATTCCCATGGAGATATTCATGCCTTCAAACGCGGGCCCTGCTGCCGTCGAAGCACAGAGGATCCGTTCTTTACTCCCGATGGCGATTTCACCATTGGTGCCTAAATCTATTAAGGCGATCCATTCGTCACTGCGATGCATCCTGGCTGCCATAATCCCTGCCAGGATATCGCTGCCCACAAATCCGCCGATACAGGGGAGGAATGTGATACGCGGCTCACCGGGAAGGTCGAGCTCAAGGTCGAAGGGATGAAAGGTTTGGGCTCCACTGTCGGCAGAGTGAAAAGGATACGCGGAAAGCGGCTTCAGGTCAATGCCGGAGAAGGTATGATGCATGACCGTGTTTCCGACAATGACGATGGTGGAAACCGTCCCATCCGATTGCTGCAACAAATCCTCTATCTGCTGTCCGACAACCTCTCTGGAGAGGGCGGTAAGTAATTCCTCGTTCTCCTGTGATCGTATACCAAACTCTATCCTCGACATAATATCCGTCCCATACCGCGATTGGGGATTTAAGGCTCTCTGAACGCTGATCACATTCCCGTCGGACAGATCCACCAGTTGTGAAACGATGGTTGTGGTGCCCAGATCCACCGCAATGCCGTACCCTTCACGCGGAAGGAACTCGAAGGTGGTATTGTCTGCCAGGATGATATGCTCCCATTGATCCACTTCCAGCACCACATCACTTTCGACGGAACTGAGACATGCTAATCGCCACTCTTCAGTGAGTCCGATCTCCTGCAATGCTTCCCTGTGGTCAGGGGTGAGATGGATATCGCCGGTGAGTAGTCTGACTTTACATCCCCCGCAGGTACCTTTTCCGCCGCAGGGAAATTCCACGCCGTACTGGTGCACCACATCCATCAGCCGGGTGCCGGAACTGACCTGGAATTCTTTTCCTGCGGGTTCCAGGCGGATGTTTACTTTTTCGGACATATTCTATTTTAATGAATTCTAGTGTATAAGCAATTAAGATTAATGGTAGAAGTTATCATTTCATCTTCCTAAACTATAACACTTATGAGAAACTTTGGAATAAGAGAGGTATCGAGGGAAAGCGAATCCGGAACAGAATCGCAGTTGAAAAGGCAATGAGAAAAACAGATGTATAAAGATTTATATGACTTGATGCTGAGCGCATGCATCGCTTTCAATTGAAAAATAAGTACACCGACTCATGAAATATTCGAAACCTACCCTAAATAGTTGGATTAATACAGCCTGCCTGATTAGAAGGCATCTTCCTTCCTTTCCACCATTACATCCCCTGACCGTAGGCAGCATGCATAATTCTATACCTGGTTTGAAAACAATATAGAAGTGCATACAAAAGTGAATTTATAATAGAAGGAGTGATAGAGGTTTAGGTATGAGCATGGAGAGATAAAAGAAAATGTTTTTCGGTTCAGTACCAGAACTGTCTGTCAGCCATTACAATATGGCTGACACGGGAGTGGATAAAAGTTTGGCCAGAAAGCGTTATCATACTGTTATCTGTTCCATGTTCATAACATGCAGGTTTAGTGAGATTGAAATTATGGGTTCGAGAATTAGTTAACAGGTCATGAGAAGATAAAAATGGTTTTGGATTATATGAAAATTCCGGTCAAAATTTCCGGGCGAGATCTGTGTCGAAGGTTAGGGAAAAGAAATGTCCATGCCCTGTCAGCTCGGGTGGCAACAGAAATGCAGCACGCCGAGCAGGAGATCTGTGAATTGGCGCATCCCCGGGCAATCGAGCGGATCATTTCCCATCATATTGAAGAGAACACGGTGATTCTGGAAGGAGATGTCCCTCTGGAGAGCCCTATGCTTGCGGAAGTGTTGTCTACCTGCGACAGGACGGTGGTTTTCCTGCTGACCCTGGGTGAGGATGTCGATCAAAGGATCCGGGAGACAATGGAGCGTAAGCCGCATTATGGATTTATTCTGGATGCGGCTGCTTCGGTGGCTGCGGAAACAACAGCACAGTCTATTCAAAACCGTATTGAACAAACCCTGGAACCTGAAGAAACAACAACTTTCCGCTATAGTCCGGGTTATTGTGACTGGCCGATAGGAGAACAGGAAAAACTGTTTGCTCTGCTTCCCTCGGACCGGATCGGAGTGCGCCTGCTTGACACCGCATTGATGTCTCCGAGGAAAACGATCTCCGGGCTCATGGGAATCGGAGGGAAGGAGGGCATACAATTAACCAGAAATGCTTGCAGAACCTGTAAAAAGAATACCTGTCCATATCGAAGAGAGGCTGCGTGAAGAACTATGATTGACATTATTCGCACACTTGAACAGGAACTCGACCAACAGAGCCGGCTGTATGAACCACTGAGTTCAGAGGATATTCAGCAAATTCACAATACCAGTATGCGGGTCCTGGAAGAAGTGGGATTCGAAGTCACGGAACCGGAAGCACTCGCCTTATTCGACGAAATCGGCGCGGAAATCGATACCAGGGAAGACATCGTTCGCCTGAACGAATCCCAGGTGATGGATGTTATTTCGTCGGTGCCGCGGCAGGTTACGCTCTGTGGCAGGCAACCGGATCAGGACGTGCAGCTGGGTGCAGGCAATGTCTATTTTGGCACCGGCGGCACTGCAATGAACATCCTGGATCACGGAGAAGACACCAATCGTCCCGCCACTTTACAGGATCTCGTGGATATTGTCCGGCTGGTTGATCAGCTGGATAACATCCATGTAATGCTGCTCCCCACCTACCCCACTGAACTGCCGGTGGAAGACGTGGATGTGCACCGGTTCCTCACCGGCATGATGTATACGTCCAAACACGTGATGGGCGGAATATACACTCAACAGGGCGTCAATGATGTCATCAGGATGGCTGAAAAACTTGCCGGGAGCCCGGAAGGGCTTCGGGAAAGGCCATTTATTTCTATAATCGCCTGTGGTATCAGTCCTCTGCGATTGGATAGCAAGTACGGCAAATTTATCATTCAACTGGCCCGCAAAGGCATTCCGGTGGCAGTGCCGGTGGAGCCGCTCAGCGGAGCCACGGCGCCTATTACCCTGGCAGGGACGCTGGTGATGCAAAATTGCGACGGACTTATACATATCATGCTGACCCAGCTGGCCGATCCGGGCGCTCCCGCCATCTATGGGAGTGTGGCCTCTTCGGTAAATATGCAGGATCTCAGCTACCTGGGCGGACCGGTGGAAAGCGGCATGCTGAACGCCGCCAGTGCCCAGCTGGCCCGCTTCTATGGCTTTCCCTACTACTCGACCGCCGGGATTAGCGACTCCAAAACTCTGGATGCGCAAAGCGGGTACGAGTCCGCGATAAACAATCTTCTGGTCGCTATGGCGGGCGGAGATTTTATCCACGATGCCGCCGGATTAATGGAGTTCGCAACCACGGTCAGTAAAGAGAAATTAATCATCGACAATGAAATCCTGGGAATGGTCATGCGGGTGTTGCAAGGTATTGAGGTGAACGCTGATACACTCGCCTTTGAGACGATCAAAGAGGTCGGTCCCGGCGGGAATTTCGTCGCGGGGCGCCATACCCGGACTTATATGCACGAGGAACACTATACGCCCGCCCTGACCAACCGGGACAAGCGGGAAACCTGGATAACCAATGGCGGCAGAACCACCGCAGAAGAGGCTCATGAATGTGTGGAGCAGTTCCTCGCGGAAGACCCCACCCTGTATGTTGAAGAGGATACTCTTGAACAGTTCAGGGGCTCATTCCCAAATATTCAAGCAGATTTGTTTCAGAATGAACCTGTAAGTACAGATTGAGGGGATTATGCTAGTTATCGGTGAAAAAGTCAACGCCACAAGGACTGTCATTGCAGAGGCCATTAAGAATCGGGATGATGCGGTCATACGCGATCAGATCGCCTCACAGGATGAAGCAGGTGCTGATTACATCGATCTGAATGCCGGCACCGGCAGCGGGGATCCCCGGCAAGAAATCGCTGACATGTCCTGGTTAATTGACATTGCACTGGAATGCACGGACAAACCATTCAGCATCGATTCTGCAGAGCCGGAGATCATACAAAAAGCGGCTGCGTATCTTAACGGAAACCGGGGCTGGCTTCTGAACTCCATTAAAAATGAGGAACGGATTTTACAGGAACTCTTACCGCTGGTTGCCCGGGAAGGCATGCCGATGATTGCACTGGCCATGGGCGGTGAAACCATGCCCAAGACAGTAGACGAGAAAATCGAGAATTGCCGGGCAATTCACGAAGAGGCCGGAAAGTTCGACATACCGGCAGAGAATATTCTGTTTGATCCCCTGGCGATGCCTCTCTCCTCGGATCATACGTTCGGGAAGGTTGCTCTGGAAGCCGTGCATCGGTTCAGAAGTGAATTCCCGGACTCAAGAATAACGGTTGGCGTATCGAACATCTCGTTCGGGCTGCGATCCCGAACCGTGCTGAATGCCGCGTTTCTTCTCAACGCCATCCCACACGGACTCGATTCGGCCATTTGTGATCCTACGGATCCGGAGATTCAAAGAGCCATACTGCTGGGGGAACTGTTCGCCGGACAAGATCGATACTGCCGGCATTATTCCCGGGCGGAGAGACAGGGGTTATTTACGCAGTAACGTAAGTAGACAAGGAATGGAACCACTAATTAACACGGATTGACACGAATTACTAAAGATGGCTTTTAAGATAATTCAGTGCATTCCAAAGGTGCCAGACGAGAGCGCTCACGTTGTGGCGATAAGGGAGGAACTAGCAGCGGGAGACAATAACCTCCCTCTTTCCCTCTCCTTCGGAAGGAGAGGGATGCCCTTCCCTCTCTCTGCCCGGGAAGCAAACTCAGTTGCCGTTATAAAACGTGCCGGAACAATAGGAAATGTCAGGTAAAGTGACCTCATCCCCGGAAAGCATGAGCGAACGGAAAGTCAGGCCCGGTACCCTGGTTCAGCCGCGGGTGCGCATCGACGAGGATCAGGTGCAAATGCTGCATGAGGCCTCGCTGGATATTCTGGCGGATCCCGGGATTGTGTGCCACAACGCTCATGCTGCGGAAATCTATGGGAATGCGGGATGCGATGTCCGGGAGGAAAGCACCCATCAAACGATCTGGAATATTCGTTTCCCGGAAGAGGTGATCACCCGGATACTGGAGACGGTTCCCACCGAAGTGATGCTCGGTGCCCGGAACCCGGACAACACCTTACAACTCAATGCTGCGGAACCGATGGTGTATTTCGGGACCGGCGCGGAAACCAATCACATACTCCAATCCGAGTTAACGACTTATGTGAAAAAGGATGCGCCGTCCATTGAGAAGCAAGGTGTCGCTTTTCACAGGGAACGAGGCTCACTGCTGCATCTCTGTCAATCTGCAAAATTGTGCAATGCGTTAGATCATGTGGATTTCTTCATCCGGAATGTCAATATCCAGGACCCGGACATCACGCCGGAAAACAAAGATGTCAATATGTTCATGGCGGCGTTAATGTACATGACCAAACATGTCCAGGCCGGCCTGGAAGATCTCCGATCTCTGGATACGGTCATACAGTTAGCCGAACGTATCGCCGGGGGCGAAGAAGCACTTCGCCAGAATCCGATTATATCTTTTATCACCTGTGTGATAAAGAGCCCGTTGCAGATGGTGGATGATACCACGGAAAAATTAATTCGGATCGCTGAACAAGGTATTCCGGTGGCGATCTCCAGCTCGCCCCAGGGCGGCTCAACAGCACCCGTCCAGGAAGAAGGGATGGTGTCTCTGATTAATGCCGAACTGCTGGCAGGGATCGCGTTGACGCAGCTTACCAATCCCGGGACCCCGGTGTTATATGGCGCTGTGCCGGTGCGCGCCCGTCAGGACACCCTGCATGATTTCTACGGCGCACCGGAATTTATCCACTATAATGTCGATTGTATTCAAATGGCCCGCCATTATGGTATTCCCTGCTATTCCTCTGCCGGGGTCGGTGATGCAAAGGTGCCCGGAGTACAGGCCACTGTCGAAAAACTCTTTTCCCAGCTGGAAGTGGCGGCAGCAGGCGCACAATATATCCACTATGCGATTGGCCTGCTGGAAAAAACGAACACCTTTTCGCCTTTACAGGCAGTACTTGACGATGCCCACCTCGGGATTATCCGGGAAATTCTGCGCCAGCCCATCTTTGGAAAAGAGGAGGTCGATACCGCTGTTCAGGGGATTCGACGCACGGTCGATTCTCCCACCAAACTGTTCGCACGATCTTTCCGCAAAGCCCGGAGGAAGGGATTGGTCTCCTCACCGTATCCGTTCGAAACTGACGAAATGGAAGATCAGGTGCTAATCAAAGCACAGGATCGTCTTCAAGAAATTATGGCACAACCCGGACAACCAATTGAACCGGAAGTGTTAAACAAACTACTTGCTGAGTGTCCCGGTCTGTTACCCAGGGAGAGATTTGAACTTAAATAACATACAAATCCGAAGTATTCTTGCGATGAAAAGCATAGCACACAGATGAACACGGAAAAAAAGGATGAATAGCGATTTAACAATAGGAATGAGTAAAGAGGCAAGAGGAAGGAGGCCTCACACCTGCACTTCATCGGGTACATACGGACATAAGTGCATAGAGGCTGCAAGCGTCGCTCTTTCCTGCATTACTACTCCGGAGTCGATAATTCATGGTTAATTTACCATACAATCGCCGACACGTATGTACTTATGCACCTATATACTTCGAGGTGTTGGGATGTGTGGATAATCTGCGATCCTCCGTTTTTTTCCGTGTGAATCTGTGTGCTGATTTTTTGGAATACTCAGGCAAATCAAACAATAAAAGGAGAACCCATGTCAGACATCCTGGAACAAATCAAGAAGAATGTGATTGATGGACGCATCGACAGCGCGGATGAAGGATTTGATGGTGATATGGCGGGTGAACCTGGTGTGATTGAGCTGGTGCAGCAAGGTCTGGAGGATTCCTTAGCGCCGTCGACTATTTTAAATGAGGCGGTGAGTCCCGGTATGGAAGAAGTCGGCCGGCGCTATGAGAGCGGCGAGTACTTGATTCCCGATATGCTGGCAGCGGCAGAGTGCGTCAGTGAAGCAACCAAAATTCTGGAACCACTCCTGGTTGAAGGTGATATCAACAGCCGCGGGAAATTTATCATCGCCACCGTGGAAGGCGATCTCCATGATATAGGTAAAAATATTGTCTCAACTTTGCTCCGTGGTTCCGGTTTTGAGGTGGAGGACCTGGGAGTCGGAGTGGAAGCCGAAGACGTGGTAACAGCTGTGGAGAATTCCCGGGCCAAATATCTCGGGCTCTCTGCGCTCCTGACGACAACCATGGGACATATGGAAGAGGTAGTTGACCTGCTCAAAGAAAAAGGGATCCGGGATGAAGTGCTCGTGTGCATCGGCGGCGCTCCCACATCGGAGGATTTTGCGAAACAAATTGGCGCTGATTTGTACGGGGAAGATGCATTTGACGCGATTAACAAACTGGAAGCAGTGGCATAGGTACACACCGGCATCTGCTTTGGTGATCAATGCTCTGCCACGCAGCCTACACGTTGACGACAGTACGTGTGCCGTTTCATAACCTTTAATTAGCCAATCAGGAGATTATGGGTAAGGGCTTCACAGTTGAAAGAACGAAACTTCTCAGCGATGCAAACTGCCGGCTGATTCATGAGGGTTCCTGCCGGCTGCTTTCCGAAGCAGGCGTGCACGTTGAAAGCGACCGGGCCGTCCAAATGTTCCTGGATGGTGGTGCTTCTCTGGAAAATAAACGGATCAAAATACCGCGCGAAATGGTGGAGCAGGCTATACAACGGACAGCGAAAACCATTCATCTTCACGCAAGAAATTCAAACCATAATGTTACCATAGATGTAAATGCCCCGGAGATCTACTTCGGCACGGGCGGTCAGGCCCTCAATGTGCTGCATTATGAAAATGGCGCGTTTGTGAAAAAACAAGCCACGACCCGGGATCTCATTGATATCGTGCGAATTTGTGAGCAATTGCCCAATGTGGACTTCATTACTCGTCCGGTGGAACCGGACGTACCTGAAGAGGAGATGGATCTGGCAAAGACCCGGATTCTGCTGGAGAATACGACAAAGCACATGAATCTGGCCAATTTGGTCCGGATAGATAAATTGCCGGACATTATAGCCGCCGTGCAAGATCCATTACTGATATCATTTATCGCATCACTTACCGTGAGTCCTCTGAATTTAGTGAGTCCCACCATCGACAAATTTCTGAAGGTAATCGAGCACGATATCCCGGTGTCAATTTCCAGCTGTCCCCAGGCAGGTACCACGGCACCGCTTTCCGAAATCGGTGAACTTGTGCAGGTCAATGCGGAAATCCTCTCGGCGGTGGTGCTTGCGAATCTTGTGAGAAGCGGAGCCAGGGTCTTCTACCGGGGAATCCCCATCAGTTCCGATCTCTATTCCGACGGGTCGCCCCGCTGGTGCCAGCCGGAGAGCATCCGCCGGATCGCGCTGATCACGGACCTCACCTATTTCTACGGGATTCCCTGCTGTGGAACCGCCGCCGTTTCTGACGAGAAAGACCCGAATCCGCAAACAGTGGCCGAAAAAACTTTCTCCTGGGTCTTTGAGACAGCCAGCGGCGCCCAGTTTATTAACAGTGCGCTTGGGATGCTGGAACAGGTGCTCACCGTGAGTCCCGAACAGTATATCATTGATGATTCGGTGATCGGGATGGTCAAGGGACTCTTCAACCAGACTCCGAATTACAACCTCCGGGAATTGGCTCAGACAGCGGTCACGAAGGCACTGGAATTCTTTGATGTAACAATGCAGTCAGAAATGGCACACAATATTTCGGATCGCATAGACTTTATCCTTGCAGAGCATGAAGAATACTCTTCTGCGACGGTGAATACCCAGATCGAACTAATTCAGGAAGCCGTAACTTCCGGGAGGAGCAGCTCAAAATTTATGAGAGCATCCCGGCCCGGATTGCGCAGCGGCTGGCTTTACCAGGGAACACGATTGGAGGGCTCTCTCGATCTCACTGATGTGCACCGTATCAAGAAGGATATTCTTGCTTCATGACGTGCCGAAACCAAAATCTTTGGAACTACTAGCTGAGAGAACCAAGGTGTTGGTATGTGTGGAATAGCAGGGTGTTACGGCAAACCCGATGATCAGACTATCCGACGAATGACAGATGCTATGGGACATCGCGGTCCCGATGACAGGGGCATTCATACCAATAGTATCGGTTCATTCGGACACACCCGGCTGTCTATCGTTGATGTCCGGGGTGGGCATCAGCCAATTCTCGGCCCGGATGGAACCCGGGGCCTTATCTGCAACGGGGAAATATATAATCACCATACGCTCAGAGAGGAATTTGATCACTTCTACCCCTTTCAGACACAGTCGGATACCGAAGTTATTTTACCCCTCTATGAGGAAGAAGGATATGAATGTGTCCACCGTCTGGAAGGCATGTACGCTTTTGCCATCTTTGACGAAGAGACCCTTTTCCTTGCGAGAGATCCTGTTGGCATTAAACCGTTATATTATGGTTATCAGGGAGAAAACCTGTATTTCTCTTCGGAGCTGGGGGCAATGTCACATGCCGGAGTTAATAAGGTGTATGAATTTCCTGCCGGTCACTATTATTCCCCGGAGACGGGATTTATCGGCTACTATGATGTCCCGCCGCTGCGGGAGCGAAGCGACTGGAAGATCGACCGTGCCGCCGAGAGCATTCGGGAAACGTTTACTGGCGCGGTGCACGAGCGGCTGTTATCCGATCCTGAAATCCATGTTGGCGCCTTTTGCAGCGGCGGCCTGGACAGCAGCCTGGTGGCGGCCATTGCCGCCCGGAATATCCCGAATCTCCACACGTTTGCCGTAGGCATGAAAGACAAGAACGGCAATGAAAGTGACGACCTGAAAGCATCGCGAATCGTTGCGGAACATATCGGATCGAATCACCATGAATTAATATTTACAGAAGCAGATTATTACCAGGCACTTCCCCAGGTGATCCGGTATCTGGAAAGTTACGACCCCTCTCTGGTCCGGTGTGCCGTACCCTGTTATTTCACCTGCAAACTGGCTTCCGAATATGTGACAGTCGTATTAACCGGAGAAGGGGCAGATGAGATATTTGCAGGATACCAGTACATGAAAAATTGGAAACCATCCGAACTGAATCAGGAATCCAGGCGGTGTATCGACACGCTCCATAATATTAACCTGCAACGTGCGGATCGTATGGGCATGCGATTCAGTCTTGAGCTGCGTGTTCCATTTCTTGATACCGCGATGATAGACCTGGCCATGGCGATTCCGCCCGAATGGAAAATTCGTGAACACCAGGAGAACAAAATCGAAAAATGGATTCTTCGACATGCATTCCGAAATACGGATCTGCTTCCGGATTCCATTTTATGGCGCTGTAAGGTCCAGTATACTCAGGGAGCGGGATGTGAATCTCTGGGTGAACAGATTGCGGAAGAGGAAATAAGTGATGATGAGCTGGCTGCTCTTCAGCAGGCGGCTCCTCAGGCGCAGATCAATTCCAAAGAAGCCGCCTATTACTTTCAAATATTCCGGCGCTACCACCCGCAGGATTCTATTCTCGACTCGGTAGGAATATGGACGGGCTTTGATTTTGAAGAAGAACGAGAACAAGTGAGTGGGACAGTTGACGGTGAACTGAAGCATTCACAATGTGGTGGATACTGAAAATGTGTTGATGAATTGAACTTTCACAGGAGGAGCATATGAGCGCAATCGTCGGTGTCGTCGGTGAAAAAGTCGAACAACAGCAGCTCGCAGACATGCTGGAGAAAATCCGCCATCGTGGTCCGGACAATTCCACCGTCAGGGCCCTGCCGGATGGCGGAGTGGCAGCAGGTGAATTAACACTCTCTCCCCGGTCGACCCCAGCCATAGCAGGTGATGAGTACCCTGTGGTTTTACTGGACGGTGATATCTATAATTCCATTTCTGAGACCACCACGAATGCCGAGTTTATCAGAGACCAGTACATGCAAATGGGGCCGGCATGTTTTTCACACCTGGATGGTTCGTTTTCATGCGCCGTTATTGATAAGGGTCAAACTCTTCTTGTACGCGACCATGTCGGATCCCGGCCCTTAATATATAAAGAGCGGGATGGCACCCTCTACTTCGCTTCGGAGGCAAAATCATTACTGGGGCATGTCCCGGCTGTGGAAGAACTTCCTCCGGGACATTATTATTCCACCAAAGACGGATTGCAGCAATTTGACGGCTACACCCCGAACCTTCCCGACTTTGACAGCTCCCAGGAAGCCGCTGACATCCTGGAACGGCTTTTTGTGAAGGCGGTTGAAAAACGGATGGCAGATGGAGCAGTACAGGGGGTCGCTCTGAGCGGTGGACTGGATAGTTCTGTATCCGCAGCAGTAGCCAAATCTGTGAATCCCGATCTGAAACTCTTCAGCACCACGATCCAGCGATATCCGAGCAAAGATATGAAATATGCCAAACTCATGGCCGATTACCTCGGATTAGAGCACTATATCTATGAAATCACTGACAACGATATCAAGAGTCTGATCCCGGAAGCCGTCTGGTATATGGAAACATTTGATGAGGATTGCATTTCCGGAGCCATCGCGAATTTCTACACCTCGAAAATGATTTCTGATTATACCAATTGTGTGGTGGTCGGTGAAGGTGCCGATGAATTGTTCGGCGGATACTTTCAGGAACTGGAGGACATACCGGATGTCGAAAAAAAAGAACGGGTGGCCCGGAAACTGGTAACTATTGCCTATAATACCGCATTACGCAGACTGGATCGCGGCTGGCTTGCCAATTCCGTGAATTACCGCACGCCTTATCTGGATCCGGCAGTGGTCGCATTCAGCAACAAAATACCCATGGAATTAAAGACCCGGTATGATGAAGAACAAGCCCGGACTGTCGAGAAGTGGATTCTCCGGGAGGCAATGAAGAAATGGCTGCCTGATGAAATTGCCAACCGACCGAAACTTCGATTCGCCGGCGGAACAGGGGTGGATGATTTGATGGATGAGCTGACTGCTGATAATACCTCGGAGGACGAATACAAAAACAAGGGGCAATCCGAAGGCGGCCTTGAATTAAATTCACCAAAAGAAGTGTATTATTATAAATTATTTCAGGATCATTTCCCGGTCGGTTACGAAAGTATGGTTGCCCGGTGGGATCCGTTCAAATAGAGAATATGACTATTAACCCAAATTGAGCGATTTATTTCCATACATCGCTCAACCGACAAAAGAAAATGTTCGAAGAATGCCGTCGGCATACGTGTTCACCTCCCCGAGAACGGCGTCGGGACGTTCCGCACCCATTCGGTGAAAACACACATTTTCTAGGGCGGGGTTTTCCCTAAGTACAGCGATACTTCGCGAAACTCGTATCGCTCAACTTAGGTATTAAGTTAACTCCGTAAAGAGCGAGCTGGTTGCGCTCCCGACGAGGCAGTCCGGGCGGAGGGCCGATTTGGTGGACCGGAGCAGCGGGCACTCCCCCCCTCGGTCCCCCTCTCTTGGGGCCCGCCCCCCCTTTCTCTGGCGAGAGAAAGAGGGTCAAGGGGGATAGAGTGATCGGGGCCGGGATGGGTGGAGAGATGGTCCACCCGGAGGAGCATGTCGCTATTGTACTGAGGTATCTTAATAGTCATGATCAAGAAAACCTACCGCACTGAATGTTAATCATTGAAATGTGATTTCAACCTGCACTTCAATGCGGACAGCAGTGAACAAGTCAGAGAATTAGCAGAACTAACACCCCTCCATTACCGGCCTTCTATGAACACTCACCTCTCTTCACAACAACGGTTTGACTGCGGATTCACAGTGAAGCGCAGCCCAATTGCTCGTTTGTTCGGAAAATCAGAGAAATCCTGGCGTCTGAATAGTGTTGTCTTATCGATTGAATAAATCATTCACAATCGTTACACTATTCCGAATTGAGTGGCTGTGATGTCGCAGGTATCCCCTTCCCGTTTCAGGAAGGGGTTGCAGTCGCTTGTTTACTTGTCTCTCGAAAAATGTATTACATAAGAATGGTCGTTTTGAACAAAAATCGCTTCAGTGATAAGTACAAATTAATGATAGATGGGAGGCGCGGGATATGGAATCAAACAGTTTTATTAATTATAAAAGTGCCGTCCAACATGGCTATTATAATCTCTATGAGGGGAATCTCTCCGGAAAATATGATAATCTCCGCATCTATTGGGAGGACCAATTAACCAGATATACTATCCGGCCCTTTTTACGCTCGCTGGTGCAAAAAAAGCGGGATCAGGGTGAAAAAGTCAGGATACTTGATTTGGGATGCGGCAGCGGACAGGGTTACGAACTCCTGACGAAAGTCAATGCAAAAGAATCTGACTTAGGGCTTGAATACAATTACATTTTACAGGAAGAGGATATTGAATGCTACCTGGGTGTTGATATCAACCCGGATATGATTCGGAAAGGGCAGGAAATCTATGTGCATAACCCACACGTTCAATTTCAGCAACACGACTTAAATCAAGGGCTCTCCGGCATTTCATCCGCAGAACCAGCCTTCGATATTTATTTCTCGTCCTACAGTTCCCTTTCTCATCTGGACACCGAGAGCCTTCGGAGAGTATTGACGGACATCTATCACCATGGGAATAATGACAGTATCGTAACATTAGATCTCATGGGACGATATTCTATTGAGTGGCCCGGATATTGGACGGCGAGCACGGAAGATGAAAAAATGCGCGATTACTCGATGAGTTATCTCTATACCGACAACGGAATTCATCAGCATATCGACCATTTTCCCATTCGATTCTGGACTGGCGACGAAATTCGGGAATTTGTGAACGACCTATCAGCCCAGCAAAATCTTCCTTTTGAGGTATCGCACATGGGAGATCGCTCAATCCTGGTTGGCCGGCATACGGATACCGGAGAATACAATCCTTCGCTCCCTCCGATCAGGCGATTTCTCAATTCTCTGCATGAAGATTATCTCCGGACAGACTTAGAGAATCTGCTGCTCGATCCGGAGATTGTACCGGAGCATCCGGTGGCCGCTCCGTTTCTTCGGAATTTGATCGAACGCTGGAATATTTTAGTTGAGTACACTCAACAGAAATTGAACGACGATATGACCCTGAACGATCTGTCCGACTGGACGGCGTATTCCAAGGAACTGCAATTCGGTTTGATGACCATCGACCGGGTAATTGCCAGCACGAACTGGATGTGGGTTGGTGATCCGAGAGCAAATATTATTGAGCCCCAGCTGAGCTACGCTCTCCGTGGACTGGAGCACGGCTTGCAACAAGGGCTGGGATGCGGACACAGTCTCCTGGTGATTCTACAAATTCATAAATAAGCTGCTGCTGTGATAGACGTCTCACATCTTAAAAAAACTTTTAATGGGTTTACCGCCGTTGATGGGATTTCCTTTGCCGTCGAACAGGGAGAGACACTGGTGCTGCTGGGAACGAGCGGCAGCGGGAAAACCACGACCCTCAAAATGATTAACCGGCTGATTGAACCAACCGCGGGTTCCATTCGCATCGAGGGGAAAGAAATCCAGCAGCAGAACCCGGTGGAACTGCGAAAGCATATCGGGTACGTCATCCAGGAAATCGGGCTGTTTCCCCATTATACGGTCGGCGAAAATATCGCAGTGGTCCCCAAACTCCTCCACTGGGATGAAAAAAAGATGCAGCAGCGCCAGCATGAACTCATGGAACTGGTAGGCCTTCCGCCGGAAGAATACCTCGGGCGTATGCCACATGAACTGAGCGGTGGGCAGCAACAGCGCATCGGGTTGATCCGGGCCTTAGCCGCCGATCCTCCCATCGTTTTATTGGACGAACCCTTCGGCGCATTAGATCCTATTACCCGGCTGGATATCCGCACTGAATTTAAACGCCTGGAGCAGTTTCTGGACAAAACCATGATCCTGGTGACCCATGATGTCATGGAAGCTTTCGAGCTTGGCGACATTATCTGCCTGATGGATGAGGGCAATGTTCAGCAACTGGGAACACCAAAAGAACTCCTCTTCGCACCGAAAAACGATTTCGTACGGGACTTTTTAAAAGGAAACAGACTGCAGCTGGAACTGCAAACCCTGACGCTCAATGATATTGTCTCTCAGCTCAAGCCGCAGGAAACCACTGCAGATCAGTCCTTCGAATTTGCCGGCGATACGTCCCTGTACGAGGCATTGGAAACGGTGGAAAATGCCGACGCAGAGCAGCCGGTGGTTAGTATCAGGGATGAGGCATCCGCTGGTATTGACTTCACTCCCCAGGCGATCTTGAACGCCTTTTACAGGGTAAGACAAACTATCGAGTTATGAGCTCTCCGGCAAATATCTTTCAATTTCTCATTGCGCATCAAACCGACCTGATCGAGCAGACAATAGAACACATTGGTCTGACCTTTTTCGCTATGGCCATTGCTACGGTGATCAGCCTTCCGGCAGGAATACTGCTGACCCGCCACCGGAATGTGTCGGATGTCGTCATCGGGGGCATCGGGGTCATCCAGACTATTCCAAGCGTGGCCCTTCTGGGCCTCCTCCTCCCGCTTTTCGGCATTGGTGCGACACCGGCCATTATCGCATTATTTCTGTACGCCCTGCTCCCTATTGTTCGCAACACCTATGCCGGAATCAATGACGTGGATGACAGTGTTATTGAATCTGCGCGCGGCATGGGGATGGCCGACAGACAGATTCTTATGAAGGTTGAACTGCCGCTGGCTCTGCCCGTTATTTTTGCAGGGATTCGGACCGCCACCGTTATCAATGTCGGGATCGCTACCCTCTGTGCACTGATTGGATCCGGCGGACTCGGCGAATTCATCTTTCGGGGGATTGCGCTGAATAACACGAACATGATTCTGGCAGGCGCAATCCCTGCCGCTTTACTGGCACTGCTGTTTGACTTCATTCTGGGACGGTTGGAAACCGTGATCCGGCAGATAATCAAGCCGGCTCTCATAGGTGCTGTCGCCGTGTTATTCATTGTCGTACCCGTTTTGGTGCTTCCCCCACTGTTTACGGAAACTTTTCAAGCGGGATTTACGGCTGAATTCATGGCCCGATCCGACGGATATCAGGGGATGAAGGAACATTATGGCCTGACGTTAAACACGGTCGAGGTCGATCCCCAGTTGATGTACCGGGCATTGCGGGATAAAAAGGTGGATGTTATCAGCGGATTTTCCACCGATGGTCGTATTACAGCCTATAATTTTCGCGTCCTGCGGGATGACAGACAATATTTCCCTCCGTATCAGGCCGCACCTGTCGTGCGGGGTGAGACCATTCGAAAGTATCCTCAACTGCGGACGGCACTTGAAAAAATTGCAGGAACAATTTCCAATGAAACCATGCGAAACCTGAATTTCCAGGTAGATCAGCATCAGCAGGGGCCGGCCGCGGTGGCAAAAAATTACTTACGGGAACACGGCTTCCGGACAGAAATCGAACGGACCGGAACCCCTGATATCATAGTGGCATCAAAAAACTTTACCGAACAGTTCATACTTGCCCATATCTTTTATCGGCTGATCGAAAACTATACCGATCTCACCGTTGGCCTGAAAACCGGTCTGGGCGGGACAAAAATTTGCTTCGATGCGCTGGTCCACGGCGAAATCGACCTGTATCCCGAATACACCGGAACCGGACTGCTTGTGCTCCTGGACACCGACCAGGAGACCACGCAATCCATCTTACAGGACAGGCAAAAAGTCTATGAATACGTCAGGACTCAATTCGAGAAACAGTATGATCTGGAGTGGCTCAGTCCCCTGGGATTCAATAATACCTATGCCCTGCTCATGAGAGAATCCCATGCAGAAGAGCTGGGTGTTCGGACCATCTCTGATCTGAAGGGGTACGTCACCGAAGAAGAGAGTGCGGGTTCACAGTTCCCCTCTGTGCAAGGAAAGACCGAGTGACGTGCACCGGCCGGCCCCGGCAATGTGATTGATCAAATTATTATACATAACAATTCGCGCTGATCCCGCTCGTGCCTTCCCGGAGATGGATAGCGCTCCCGTAATCCAGCGCCAGGATAAAGTTATCACTCACGGTGAACCGGACGCCTGCCCCGGAGGCCCTGTACCGGGAACCACTGCTGACGCGGAGAACACGGCCGGTATCAAAACGATATCGGAACCGTGGCAAACCGGTTGATTCGGCAGCGTGCGCCGGTTCGATTCCAACGGAATTCAACCTTGCCGAATTCCGGGGATTCTCCCACCACGCGGGTCTGCAGTATCCCTCACAGGGTTCCGGGCCCTCTCACTCCCTCGATAATTCGGGATGACCCGAAAATAAAAGCCTGGCCTCTACCCTTCCGGTTGGACTGCATTCATTATTTTGGTGGGGAGGATCCATCAGTTACGAGTCCAGGATATCCCGGATCTTCTCCGTCAGCTGATGATTGGAAAAGGGTTTCTGCAGGAACGAAACGCCCTGCTCCAGTATCCCATGTTTTGAAATCACGTCGTCAGTATAACCGGAAATATACAACACCTTGATATCCGGATACCGATCGGCGATTTGATTATAGAGTTCCTTCCCATTCATCCCGGGCATTATTACGTCGCTGATAAGCAGGTCAATTTGACCTGACTGCTTTTGGACGGCGTCGAGTGCTTCCCTGCTGTTTGCCGCCTCAATGACCTGATACCCTTTCTCCATCAGAAGATTATAGACATAATTTCTCACCATATCGTCATCTTCTGCAATTACAATAGTCTCTTCTCCGGCGTTAGCCCGAGAGAGCTGCGATTCGTCTGTTGTTTGGGTGGTTCCGGGTTCTACCCGGGGCAGGTAAATCCGGAACGTCGTGCCCAGGCTTTTCTCACTGTATACGGAAATATGTCCCTCATGTTGTTTGACGATTCCATAAACAGTAGCTAATCCTAATCCGGTTCCTTCGCCGTTGACTTTCGTGGTAAAAAACGGCTCAAAGATTTGGGGCAAGATCTCCGAATCAATACCTTCACCCGTATCACTGATGGTAATCATGACATACGATCCCGGCTCGAGTTCCGGAATCCTTTGCGCTTCTTTCCGGGTTAATTCAATGTCATCCGTTCCGATAGTCAGTCTGCCGCCTTCCGGCATCGCATCCTGGGCATTGACTGCCAGGTTAACAATCACCTGACCAATCTGCGATTGATCAATCCGGACATGGCCGCTCTCGGGTTTCAAATGAAACCGGAGTTCAATATCCTCCCGGATGGTGCGGCGGAGGATTTTTTCAAATTTGGCAATGGCCGCAACCGAATCAATGGTCTCCATCTTCAGGGTTTGTTTTCGTCCGAACGCCAGCAGCTGCTGAGTCAAATCTTTGGCGCGATCAGTAGCATGATGAATCTGTTGGGCATATCCCAACAGTGTCTCGTCATCATTGATTCTGGTGGTGAGGAGCTCCGCATAACCCATTATGGGAGTGAGTAAATTATTCAGATCATGGGCTACGCCGCCCGCCAATCTGCCAATGGACTGCATTTTCAATGACTGACGGTATTGTTCTTCCATCTGTTTCTGCTTGGTCACATCCCGGTGTATCGCCAGGAACCCGATTGTTTCTCCTTCCTCATTTAAAATAGGACTGGCGGAGCCCTGGACAGTGACAAGATCACCATGTTTGGTTCTATTCACGATTTCGCCGTCCACAACCTGTTTTGACAGAATAGCTTGCCAGAATTGCTCGTAAAATTCCTCCCCATATTTGCCTGACTTCAGGATTCGAGGTGTGGATCCGATTGCTTCAGACTCGTCATAACCATATACCTCTGTAAAAGTCGGATTGACATAGCCGATAACGCCTTCGGAGTCCGTCATAAAAATAACCTCTCCGGAACGCTCAATACCCAGTTTGAACTTCCGGAGCTGATTTTCGGCCCGTTTTCGCTCCGTAACATTGGCCAGCACCACCATCACCCCGGTTACTTCCCCGGAAGAAATGCGCACCGGAGCTGCCGAAATACTGACATCGATGGGAGTCCCGTCCTTTCGCATCCGTTGGACTTCCAGTTCGGTGATAGAGTTTCCGGCAGCAATATGATCCAGCAGATCATCCAACTCTTCTTCATTTTCTTCCGAAACCAACGGCGTTTGGCGTCCCAGAACCTCCTCCCGTTGCCATCCGAATGTTTCTTCTGCAGCCGTATTCCAGATAGTCTGAACATTACCTTCCAGATCCATGTCAAACATGGGCAGCGGCGAGGCTTCTATAAGCGCCAGCAGAATATTTTTCGTGTTGCGCATGTTCATTTCCATCTGGCTGCGCTCGGTGATGTTCTGGGCAATCACCGCTATCTGGGACAGCACATTTTGGGAATTGAATATCGGATAAACCAGGTTGTCATAGATTTGTCCGCCCGGACGTTGATCAGTGAATCGAAGCGGCTTTTGTTCCTCCAGGATTCTCTCAAATTGGGCCCTTCGCCCCCGGGCAAGCTTCGGAGGCATAAAGGAGAACACATCTCTCCCCTGCATTTCTTCCGGTGAGACCCCGTTTCTTCGGGCTCCTTCATCATTGATAATCAGAACCTTCCCCTGCTTATCAAGTAAGAGGATCGATTCATCGATACCATTCATCAAAGAATGCAGCAGATTTTCGCCCTCTTTCACTGCTTTTTGAGATTGTTTCAAGGGCGTAATATCCAGCGCAGTGAATATGATCCCTCGGGACCAATCGTCCTGATCAATGGGCATTCCGTTCAACATAACATGGAGAATTGATCCGTCCTTCTTCGCAAATTTTGACTCTATTACTCCCCGACCCTGCTCCGTAATCTGGACATAGGCACGTTCTATATGCTGATATTCTTCTTCATTCGGATACAGAATCCGGGTATTCTTCTCCAGGAGTTCGTTCTGCGAATACCCGACCATCCTGCAGAGATAATCATTTACAAATATCAGAGTCCGGTTTATGACTATGCCCATGCCTATGGGAGCGGTTCGCAGTAACGTGCTGAACCGGGCATCACTCTCGTGCAGCGCTTCTTCCAGCTGGATACGGCGAGTATGCTCCTCTTCCAATCGAGTTATCCTTGCCCGTAATGTTCCGATTTCATCAAGTAACTGCTGCCGTGTTTTGTTCCGGAATGCGCTATCATCCATCTCTTACCTCTTTAAATAGATTTATTGGTCAAATCTCCTGTCAGCATTACGAATCTATTCTTTCATTCCGGCTTCCTTCGAAGATACCTGGTCTCTTCTTCAGCCAGTAATTTCTTGTGAGTTTATTAAGGTAAAATCGAGCTTGGAAACGGTATTCTTTAATGGATGATTCAGTTCTGCAAACATAACCAACTGTTAATATACCTCAAATCAAACACCCAGGAACGAAACTACGCAATCCGGCTGTGAAATTCTAATGCGAAAATATAATTAAAATGTCGGGAGTCTGCATCAAAAGAATGTGTTTTCTGAGTACCAGACAAATCATCTCACCGGAAAAATCTCCACGGAATGTTGTCTGTCTCCGGGCGAACCAGTTCACATTTTTTACTTGCCCGGTTCTTTGATACAGGCAGAGCTGCAAGAAGAGAATTCCGTCTGATAAAGCCCGGGGTGGTGCACATTTTTATTGCGTTCGTCAACTCAGAAAACTATCCTATACTCTGCAATACCAGTGGTGAGCGGTTCCAACGATTCGATAGCATTGAGTCTAGTGAGAAAATGTAGAGTTCGCCGGGAACGCAAGGAGCACAAAGAGATAATAATGCACCTGACGTATAGGTATTATGTGTACAAAATATCTGCATACTTTAGTCCGCGATTTGGACAGATATATGTTGTAGTTTCTTTGTCCCGTCGTCACGGGATCTCTTTGCCAAAGGCCTCGGACCTTCTGGGACTTCGGAGCATCCCTTCGGGGCGAGGCGTTTTCTATATAGACTCGATCTCTGCGTTTTCTAAACAGACTCATATCGATAATCCAATAGAAAAGGTATAAATTTTTTCAAAAGAGAGAAGAGTTTGCCGGAATGGTGATAACGAACATCAGGTTCGTATATCATCACATGTAAACCATTCAGCGTTATGAGTCACAGCATACAGACGAAAATGTGTATCGAGATAAGGACAGTTTTACTCAGAATCAAATTGTAAGACACTATTATGGGAGGCGTCTTCGCCTGTCATTGATCGGGGCACTGCTCATCGTTATTGCTCTATTTCTGGTCACGCCCGATTCGCTTCCGGATCGTGAACCCGCATCCCCGCCTTCCATGAATGTTGATATAGTGGAGATCCCTTCCACTGACCTGCATTTACGTCCTCCCGCACCCCCCCGGCCCACGGTTCCGGTGCCTGTGGAGTCAGAAGATCTCCCGGAGGATGTCACCATTGCTCCCATCGAATTTCAGGAGTATAAAGCAATCGATTATCCCCCTTCTCCGGATCCGGAACCTGACCTGACTATTTCCCCCACTCCAGACACGTACCTTCGAAAACCCGAACCGGACGGGGGCTATGAAACATTAAGACGAAACATCGAGTATCCTCCGCTTGCCAGACAGGCAGGAATTGAGGGGACGGTTGTTGTGCGCGTGCACATTAATGTGGACGGGAAGGTCACTGAGACCGCTATAATCGAGGGAATTCCGCGCACCGGCTTTAATGAAGCCGCAATCGCCGGAATTGAAAAAACGCGGTTCAAACCGGCCCGGAGATTTGATCAACCAATCGCGTACTGGGATTCAATCACCGTGAATTTTCGTATCCGTGACCGGTAAAAATAACCCGAATCGTACTGTACCGGCTCTGCCACGGCGACTATCTCTGCTGCCGTGCTTTTAATATATAATCGAGATCATTGGTGAAGAAGCGATCTCGTGGGTTCCCACTGTGGCATGTGAGTCATCAGCGCAGCCGATGGGATGTCACCGAGTGAGCATCTTCGATCAATCGACATCAGCAATGCGCACAATTCCCGATATATCAGCGAACTCCACTCAGGCGAAAATCACCGTACGATTATCGTATACCAAAATCTTGCGCTGCAGGTGGTACCCGATGGCACGGGAGAGTACGACCTTTTCTAAATCACGCCCCATCCGAACCATATCTCCCACCGTGTGTGTATGACTTACCCGAACAACATCCTGTTCGATGATCGGACCGGCATCAAGCTCCGGTATCACATAGTGGCTGGTTGCGCCTATTACTTTCACCCCCCTTTCATACGCTGAATGATACGGCCGGGCGCCAGGAAAAGCCGGCAGAAAGGAATGGTGGATATTTATGATTTTTTCAGGATATGCGGTCACAAACTGTTCGGTCAGTATTTGCATGTATCTCGCCAGCACATTCACATCGATACCATACTCTTTTAGAAGATGCAGTTGTTTCCTTTCCTGCTGGTGTTTGTTTGCTCCTGTTATCGGAAAATAGTGATAGTCAATGCCGAACCGATCAGCAATGGGACGAAGCTTCCGGTGATTGCTGATAATCACGGGAATCTCCACCTGCCACTCACCAATTTCATATCGGGCGCGGATATCGTACAAACAGTGCGAAAGCCGGGAGACGAAGATGGCCATCCGCGGGATTTCATCGGAAAAATAGAGTTGCCACTGCATTCCGAACTGTGCCCCCACTGTTTGCCGAAACTCCTGTCCTACTTGATCGACGGAGAGGTTGAACCCGGCTAAATCCCACTCGATACGCATGAAGAAAATATGCTTTTCCACGTCTACGTGCTGGTCCAGGTAGAGAATATTCCCGTTGTGTTCATAAAGGAACGAAGTGACCGAAGCCACAATCCCCTTTTTGTCCGGACAATGGATTAACAGTACCGCTGATTTCACCGGTGGTCCTTGCATGCCTGATTCCTTAATTTCGATCTTTTTTATATTTTCTCTCGATAGTATACAGTTTCCTCAGCCAGACCGAATTCTATAAAAACCGGCATAAAAAAACTATTGTTTTCCCGGTTAAGGATTTATAAAATGGTTGTGTTATGATGATATAATCAATCATGTTACCTATAAAAAACGGTACCAAATTCAGGTGATTTACCATGGATGATAAGCATCAGGAACATGCCTGCTGCAGTGCGAGCAGAACAGGCTCTGAGAGTAAAACGCTCACCAGACACAACGCAAAAAAGGGCACAAATGGGTCAACCAGAGGGATGGTCAGGCTGGAAGGCGGGGCATTTCTCATGGGAACCGATGACGAGGAAGGATTCCCGGCAGACGGCGAAGGGCCCGTCCGGGAAGTCGTTCTCGATCCCTTCTACATAGATAAGAAAGCTGTGAGCAACCGGCAGTTCAAGCAATTTGTCAAATCCACCGGATATACTACTGAGGCTGAACGCTTCGGATGGTCATTTGTCTTTTTTCAGTTCCTTCCCCCGGAAACCGTGCATCAAACCGTCCAGGTGGTGCCGGATGCACCGTGGTGGATTCCGGTTGAAGGAGCCAGCTGGAAATCGCCGGAAGGCTCCGGCAGCTCTATCCGGAACCGCATGGATCACCCGGCCATTCACATATCCTGGAATGACGCGCAGGCGTATGCGGATTGGGCGGGAAAGCGGTTGCCGACTGAAGCGGAATGGGAGCATGCAGCACGAGGGGGGCTGGAGCAAAAAAAATTCCCCTGGGGAGATGAATTGACCCCGGACGGAGAACATCGCTGTAACATCTGGCAGGGATCATTTCCGGATCATAACACCGCAGAGGATGGTTACGTTGGTACCGCTCCCGTGGGATCATTTAAACCCAACGGATATGAACTCTTTGATGTGTCCGGGAATGTGTGGGAATGGTGTGCGGACTGGTTCAGTCCGGATTATCATATCGACGGCCCCCGGGAAAATCCCACCGGACCCTCACAGGGGCAGGCCCGGGTGATGCGGGGTGGCTCATACCTCTGCCATAAATCCTACTGTAACCGGTACCGGGTGGCTGCCCGCACTGCCAATACGCCGGACAGTTCAACCGGAAATATCGGCTTCCGGTGCGTCATGGACGCCTCATAAATCGCACACGCCGGTCGAAGGCCTGACCCTGACGGCCTCCTGACGGGGATGAACACAGAAAAAAGGAGCCGCACGGTGAAAGACTCCGATAATGACAACCCCGGAAGGGTCGGGATTTCTACTCGGGGCAGAGGGGTACATTCGTATACAAAACTGTGTGCTAATCGGGCGGTGGACGTGGAAAGGCCGGTCTCCGATACTCCCGCTCTGCACTTATGGGCCTAGGGATCCAATTGGAGTTTGGATTGAAAATTTTGCCCCTTGTCTTTTTGAACTTTTGAATTTGGAGTTTTGAATACTTGCCTTCTCGAGTCCTTGAGTTCTTGAATTCTCATTTATAATGGCCTTTTATCAGTGAAAATCTGTGGCAATCTGTGGCTGTTCTCAGGGGATGGGCCGGGTTGTTTGCCTTATTGAGTTTTGAAGTTTTGAATTCTTGAATCTTGAATCTTCGGTTGCATTTCCAGCAAAATTTCGTATGTTTTTTAATCAGACAAAAAACTCCCGTAAGTCGGGAATAACGTGAGGAAGATATGAAATTAAGAGATCAGGAAATCACGGACCGGGCGAGAAAAATTCTGGGTCTCTCTGAAGGTGCGCCACAGGAGAATATTCAAAAAGCCTATCGCCGGAAAGCCAAGCAGGTCCATCCGGACATCGGTGAACGTGACGAGCGGATTATGGGCGCCATTAACCAGGCCTATGCCCGGTTAACTCCTGGCAAATCCGGTCCCACGTCTCTCCTGGAAAATGATAAACTGGTCGAGCTGCTTATTAACCTGCCGGTGGATCCCATAGAACAGACGAAAACGTACGAAGAATGGATGCTGGATCGATTCTACAACCTGGGCAGCGACTCCATCTGGCCGGAATAAGCAAGACGAAAGGTCACTCCAGCACCAGAATCTGGTGTAAATCAAGCGATTTCACTGTCGTGGTAAGTGTTCCCTCTCTGAAAGTATACTCCAATTCCCTGCCGAGAGGTTCGAGTCGAAGGATTTCGGGTTCCTCTTCCGATCTTATAGTCACCTGCAGAGGTCCCACAGAGGGGATGTCATCGTACACATAGATATTCTCATTGGCGTGGGGCCCTGCCGTATTCACCAGATTGATTAGCACCCGTCCATTTTTTCTGTTCGCGGTAACATCCACGTGATGCGATCCTTCAACTGTCACTAAGGGTTCCGGGAAGAGCTCCCGGACCAGGGTATCCAGAAAATCCCGGCTGACCGAGGTCGCCGCATTATAGTATCGTTCTCCCAGATTCAGGTATGTTGCCGCGATCCGACCTTCTCCGTATCGGCGAATTGAGGCCGCAGTTTCGGCTGGGCCTTTCATGTCGTTTACGTTGTTCGGATCGCTGTTATATATCTTTCCGAATGGTCTGGCCGATTCGCCGAGCCGGACCCTCTGAAACAGCGAGCGGACACCTCCCAGCCACCCACCATACTCCAATCCATTCAGCCTTTCTTCTGGCTCTCCTACCAGGGTGACACCGAGTTCTTCTTCGAAAAGGGCCGCAGCCCTGGGCCCGATCATCAGCAAGTTCCCTCCGGCGTTCACATACTCAAGCAGCTCCTGCTTAAACTCCGGATCGATATATTCCCACTCCGGGTAAATAAGGAGCGGATATTCTCTCATCCGATCCCTGAGATGATGCTCCATCACTACATCCACCACATTCTGCGATTCCAGCAGAGCCTGCAGATTGCCCCGAAGCGGCACCAGCTCGCCGTGCCACGCAGCAAATAACTTCTGATTGTTCCGGTAAAACGCCTCTCCGGAGTAGATCAACCCGATCTGTGGAATAGGTTCGGCATTGTGGCAGAGAGCTTCTCTGGCACGACAGAATTCGGCTGCTTCTTTCATGAGTTTCATCTGCCAACGCCGAATAGAGCCATCTCTCCGCTGGGGAAAATAGGCCTGGAATCCTCCGCCCAGAGAAAGAACCATGGCTGCTTCCTGTTGAAGCTGAGGAATCGATTTGGTGCTGAAGTGCCGGTCTGTCCAGGTGAAACTCCAGGCCATCAGATCCCAGGGTTTGCCCTGATGTACCATACTGCGCCCCTCCAGACGCGCACTGTTGATGCTGTTCATGGCGGAATAATCGCCGGAAATGAAATCGACATCAATGGTCACCGGTTCCGGCATCATCGAACTGTATGCCCAGTTACTGGCGATCTGGAAATCCGGCGCATAGTCGTGAAGGGTAGTGACATAATACTTCAGGTAATCCCGGAATCCCTCCCGGCTGTACCGCGAAAACTCGTACCAATAGGGATCATCCGGCGAGCGAGGTAATCGCTCCAGGCCAAATTGTTTGTGCATGGTGAGGAAATTCGCAAACCGGTAATCGCGTTCGATCGCCCAGCACTCACCATCTACCCAGGCCCCATCAATCTGGTATTGATCGATGAGTTCTTTCACTTGGGGGATCAGAAGGCTGTCAACGTACGGTCCATACACGGAAGTCAGTCTGTTGTCGGGACGTCCCTGCTCATTAATCCGGGCCCACTCCGGATGCCGGTTTACTGCTTCGGCGTCCCATACTCCCGAATAATGCACGTACAGCGCGATCCCATGTTCAGCAGTAACCTCCCGCCAGATGCGCAGGGGATCCTGCACGAATCCCGGTGCCCGGTGACCGACCTCTGTGGGATAGCTGGATAATCCCGGATGGCCCTTACAATCGACCTGGATATAATCAGGGTGGACCATCTCTATGACATACTCCACCATCTCGCGATCCACATCTCTGCCGATATCCATGCAGTCGTCTCCGGCGTGAAAATCGAAATGGATCCCCAGAAAGCTCTCGGCTCGTCGGAGACGTTCCGGATACTCCTGGGCTTCGGAAACAGCAAATGAAACTGGAAAACAAACGACTAACAATATGCAGAGTATCGAAATGCTTCGAAACAAGTCCCCACAGGATTGTCTCTTCAGTTGGTTTTTCATCATCGGATTTTTTAACGAATCCTTTACTTAATTTGGCGTATATACTGCGAGCCACACCAAGGTTTACTTTACTGTTTCATCGAATGGGATGCCCAATTTTTCGTACTTCTGCCGGCGGCTCTCTTTATCGCCTTCAATGGTCTTTCGTGCATACTCCGCTACTTCTTCCGCGTATTCCCGGGGCACACAGATGACACCGTCACCATCGGCCACAATCACATCGCCCGGACGCACCAGTACGCCTCCCACTTCTATGGGACGATTGACTGACTCTACTTCATTCCGGCCGGGACGGATGCCTCTTCCCGTTTCTTTAAAATATAACGGAATACCTTCCGCGATGATTTCATCCGTATCCCGGGCGGTGGCATCCGTGACGACTCCGACGCAGCCCCGGATGGCCCATCCCATAATATTATTCGACCCGATGGATCCCACATCAACACTGTTCGCATCATCAATCACCAGCGCTGAGCCCTCCCGGAGCAGCGGCACAAAAGGTTCCGAAGAATACTCCCCGTACCAGTGTCCCACCCACTGATCAAACTGTTCGGTCTCCATATGACCGGCGGGCGGCTTATTGGTGGGAACGTAGCGTACTGTCACCGCAATCCCGACAAATTGGTGCGAAAAGTCTTCGGTATCTTTCCACAGCGCATGGATTTCCGGAGTCATAAGCCCGACGTTCTGCAGACCGACTTTATCCATACCATCGGAAACGTCTGCCACTCGTAATCCCTCGAATAGCTTGAGAATTGCCTGATCTTCTTCCATTGAGTAGACCGGCGTAGGAATAAAATTATGCCCTTTTCTTAACTCGTCAACATTTTCCGGCTGCGCCAATACCACATCTCCCATGATAAGAAAAACAACTACTCCCAGAGATAAAAAACCGGACCATTTTTTTCGCATGGATTTTTCCTCCTCTCACTTTTAATCATTCTGAGTAATTTTTACAGGTTGCAGATATGGGGTCACTATTTCCGTCCAGAGCTCATACCCGGCCGGTGTCAGATGCAGTCCGTCTTCAATCAGCAGCTCATTGCGCGGTTTTCCATCCAACCCCAGCATCGGTGAAAAGATATCGATATATTCAAGGTTCGGTGCCCACAGGGTGAACTTACGAATCATCCGGTTGGCTTCCGCCATTTCCTCCACCAACGACCATCTGGCAATACTGGGTTTAATCGAAATGTAACCGATTTTGGCATCGGGAAGTGCGGTATGCACCTGCTCCACAAATTTTTTAAAGTCGGTAAAAACCCGGGCAGGGCTCTTCCCGTTTGCAATATCATTATCGCCCTCGTAGACAATGATCACCGACGGCTTATACGGAGTAACGATGCGATCTGTATAATAAAGCAAATCTTCCATTTCCGAACCGCCGAAACCCCGCTGTATCACCGGCACGAACGGAAAATCCTGCTGCAGAGATTCCCATCCGCGAATGCTGGAACTTCCGGCGAACAATACTGCTCCGGCGGGTGGAGGATCTTGTCTGTCTTGTGCCTCAAAGGCCTGAATAGCGGTTTCCCATCGCTCGGGTTGTCCGAATACGTGCTGAGGACCCAGGAAAACTAACAGGATTGCCAAAAATACCGACATCTTCTGGTATGAACGGGACATGAATCACCTCCCTCGTTGTAATTCTATGAATGAGAGAAAGCGCAAAGATCGCCAGAACCGCCTCGAAGAGATCCCTCTGGGACAAAAATAATACCTGAATGAAACACTGAAACGCACTGAAAGACACTGATAATATGAAACTTGATATTCAACTTTGCCCACTACCTACATGTCCATTTGAACATGTTCTGTCTTTCACTTGTTTTTTTAACCACTCTCATGGATATACTTTTTCTCTAATCTCTGCGAATGGGATCGGAGATCCCTGCTGACACTCATACTGCTCAGTTACACGAGTAAACTGAAGATAAATACCATAAGAATCCCGGTCACGCCGGCTATCCCGGAGCTCACAGTTTGCAGTCGGTATGCCTGGGAAACATCCATCCCCGAAAACTGGCTGACCACCCAGAAATAGCTATCATTCGCATGGGAGACAGTCATTGCTCCGGCACCGATAGCCAATGTCACCAGCACCGGTCCCATCCCGCCGGCTAATCCCATGGTTGTCAGGAGCGGAGTTACAATGGAAGCGGTCGTGATAATCGAGACCGTCGATGATCCCTGGGCTGTTTTAATAGCGGCGGCAATGAGAAACGGCAGGAAGATCCCGATATTCCAGTTCGCCAGAGTGCTGCCCAGATAATCTCCGATTGGCGTCGCCCGGAGAACGCTCCCCAATGCTCCTCCGGCACCGGTGATTAAAATGATTGTCCCGGCATTTTTTAACCCGGTGCCAACCCAGTCCCGATACACGTGCGGACCACGTTCCCGCACCGTAAGAAACACCAGTATCACACCCAGAATCAGGGCAGTATTGGGATCACCGAAAAAGGTAATGATCTTGAAGGCAACTCCTTCACCGAAAATTTTTCCAGGGAATTCGGCCACCGACCGGAGGGCAATGAGGAGCATCGGCACCAGAATCGGTAAAAAGGCCAGTATCGGACGGGGAAGCTCCCGTTCATCAGGTTGGGCAGGCGGGGAATCCGAATCTTCCTGTTGTGTTGTTTCGACCACCTGTGCCGGATCGATGTAGATCCGATTCCCTGCATACCTGGCAAAGAGGTAGGTCACGATGATGACCGGTACCGTGGTAATTATACCCAGCAGAATCACCGATCCCAGATCTGCGTTCAGGATGCCGGCTGCGGCAATAGGCCCGGGAGTGGGCGGTACGAAGACGTGCGTGGAATATAATCCCATACTCAGGGCCACGGCATACAGTGCCACGGACTTTTTTGCCCGGGCGGCAAGGGAGTTGTTCAGTGGTGAGAGTATCACAAACCCCGAATCACAGAATACAGGGATGGAAACCACCGCACCAGTGATACTCATGGCAAGCGCCGACCGGGCTTCCCCGATCCACCGGATGACCGTGTTCGCCATGACGATAGTCCCACCGCTTTTTTCAAGAATGGCACCGATAATGGTCCCGGCAGCGATGATGATTCCGATGGACCCTAACGTCCCGCCAAACCCGTCAGTGATGGCTTTAATGGTCTCTGAGCCCGGAAGACCGGCAAGTAATCCTACGGCATAGGATGCCAGCAGCAAAACCAGAAAGGGATGCCATTTCAATCCGGCGGTTCCATAGATGATGAAAACAATCGCCAGCAGTAGTATGATCAGCAACCAGACACCACTCACCGTTCATTCTCCTTCGCTGCACATTTGTTAAGAAAATTGGATAAAGTTCCAATGATCCCGGATTTTAACCCCTGCTGATGGTCTTCCAAGTAATATACGGAAGTGTAAAAATGCTTTTGATCGTTTTCTTTAGTATGACAGAAATAAATAGTCGGTTTTGAAAAGGAGATCAAAGAACTCTCACTTTAAATAATTGAACCTAAGTTGAGCGATACGAGCTTCGCGAAGTATCGCTGTACTTAGGTATAACCCCGACTGAGAAAATGTGTGTTTTCACCGAATGGGTGCGAAACGTCCCGACGCCGTTTTCGGGGAGGTGAACACGTACATTTTCTTTGTCGGTTGAGCGATTTATGGAAATAAATCGCTCAATTTGGGTTGAAGTAATTTGCCGTGATAGTAAAATCAATTCTCTGATTAATAATTGTTTATTATGGGTTTGATTTAATTTGTGGTAATTCGTGTTCATTCGTGGTTTCTACAGAGGTCACAATAATATTATCCAAATATCTCTGAATAGCAATATGAAATCCCTTCAGCCTTCCACGTTGAGATCGGTGGAGAGATCGACATGGACCTACAATGTCCGGATTATACTTCTGAATTGTCAGTGAGACTAGCATTTGGATGTTGCATTTCGGCAAAATCCGTACTAATCTTTTTAGTGTTATTCCGAACTCAATCAGAGGGGTATGGTTATGAAAAGAGGTTTTTCCGTTCTGAGCCTTACTATCTTTGTTTCAATCTTCCTGGTGAATTGCGCCGGGGGGAAATTAAGCGTGGAGAACGCCTATGCAGAACCACAACCCGTAGGCCCCGGTAATGATCTATCCCTGTACGTGGTGGTCAACGGGCCTGCAGAAAATGTTGATCGGGTGGAAACCACCGTCCGTGAATACACTGAATTCCGGGGGCAATTGCAGAATAACGGCGAGGGTGCGGACAAAGTTGCAGGCGATAATATCTGGAGTTCTTCCTTTGAAGTGCCCTGGGATGCTCCGAGCGGGACCTATCACATCGATGTCAGCGTGTATGATAAACAGGGCAATGAATTGGTGACGGAAGAGCTGGCCAATCAGTGGACCGGAAAAAGCGCCACCATCGAGGTGAAGATTCAGTAATCACCAGGCCGAGTTATCCTGTTGTCGCAAGAGGTCATCCTGGAAGCCGGGTTCTTCCATACCCGGCTTTTTCTTTTACTTCCATTGCAGATTGCTTCGTTATTAATTCAACAGTACTGCCCCGGGACATGATGTCTGTACTATGAGCCTATTTAGAAAACATGCGTCGGATACAAGTTGGTGAACTTGGCTTATGTTTATATGACTATTAAGTTAACTCAGGAAAGAGCGAGCTGGTTGCGTTCCTTCGGCCGGACGGCTGACTTGGCGGAGCGGCGAGCACTCCCCCCCCCTCGGTCCCCCTCTCCTGGATCCCTTCCCCCATCTTCCGCAGCCCATGAGAGGGGGAGGCGGGCTGCAGTCCCTCATGCGGCCCACACAACCATGCGTGCTCTCATTCCTCAGTCTGTCCCGAGGAGATGGTGGACAGGGGACCGAAATGGCGCCCAACGCGCCGCACCCCGTCCCCCCTTTCTCTGGTGAGAGAAAGGGGGCCAGGAGGATAGAGTGTTCGGGGCCGGGATGGGTGGAGAGATGATCCACCTAAGGGAGCATGTCGATACTGGACTGCGTTATCTTAATAGTCTTATATGTTTAGTAGGGAGAGAAGATATAAGCACAATGTATTCCGCTATTTGGACGGAGATATTGTATATTTTCTTTGTCCCAGAGGGATCTCTTTGCCAAAGGCATCTCTTCGGGGCGAGGCGTTTTCTAAACAGACTCATGTATAATCAATGTCAGTCGGCTCCAACATTGAAAATCTGATCTGACACTCTCGTGCTGTATGTTTCTAACACAGCTCTGCATGCAGCTGTACCTGGACGGGCGAATATTCCGGGCCAGTCAATCGACACACGCAAATCAACCGCCATATTTTGGTTTCTGCCAGGGCACTGCACCGCCCCGCTGAATATGGGCTCGCAGCGCTTCTGCCAGTTCGTCGAACTGCTCCGGATGGCTTTCCGAGCGATCGTGTTCTTCCAGCGGATCCTCCCCTCAGGTTATACAGCCTGAATGGTTCCATCGGGCTGTTCTGCAGTAATTTCCAGTCCCCGCGTCGTATCGCCCGGATGGTCTTGCCCATATATCGGTTTCCCCCTTCCCGTCTGGTCCAGAACAGATCACGCTCCGGCAGCGTTTTGGTCTGCCCGGTGAGAATATCCGGTATGGAAATGCCATCGATGGAATGCGGTATTTCGGCGCCGGCGGCTTCACAAATCGTCGGAAATAAATCCATGGTGAGTGCAATCTGGCTGGTACGCGAATCCGGTTGAATTTTCCCGGGCCAGCCGCCGCACATGGGAACCCGAATACCTCCTTCGTAGACCATTTGTTTGCCCCCGCGCAGGCTGCCGTTATTGGCCCCGACACGAAGTAAACCTCCGTTGTCCGAAATGAACAGCAGCAACTCCGGAAGTCAAACCGGTCGTTCCTCTTCCTGACGCCGTCCCAGGAGATATCCGACGGCCATCCATCCGAGAGAGAAGGGAATTGCGATGAGTGCAATCCCGGATAACCCGATTCCTATGGAAGTCAGCCCGGCAAACGTCCATCCGCTGAGAGCATCCCCGGCTCGATACACCACGGTATCAATAAAGTTTTTGGCTTTATATTTCTTCTCCCGCCCCAGGACGGTAAACAGCACCTCTCTGCCGGGGCGGGTGATAGCATAATTGCCTGCCCGGGTACCCACCTGAGCAACCACCAGCACCGGCAAGATGGGGGCAATACCCAATCCCACAAATGAAAGCAACACGTACACCGGTATCAATGCGAGGACAACCGGTACGCCGTATTCGGTCAGCAGTCGGCCGGTAATAAATACCTGCAAAGAGATTGTGAAAATATTCACACTTAAATCCATAAGAGCAAATAAGGTGGTTCGCTTCCCGGGGTCATCGAAGGCACTTTCCACAATGTGTGCCTGGGTGAAATATAAAAAAGTCTGTACCGTGGCGGTCAACAGAATGAACGCGCAGATACCCAGCAGATAAGGGGATTTCAGGAGGAGTTTAATCCCCCCCAGCCAGCCGCCGCCGATAGGTTCTTCAGTCCGGATGCCCGGAGAGAACGCGGAATTCCTGGTCTCCTCTCCCTGGTGCTTTATTTCTGATTCCCTTGACCTTTCCGTTGTGTCACGCCATCGAAGCAGCTGATGAATACACAAAATTGTGATGGATAAAAACCCGGCCGAAAGAGGGAGCAGATTCACCACTCCTGCGAAGGTTGCAAGCAGCGCAGCCACACCTGGTCCAACCAGTGCTCCGGCACTGCCGCCTGCGGCAATAAATCCGAACAGACGATGTGCCTGTTCATTGCTGAACATATCTGCCATGAAACTCCAGAACACGGAGATAACAAAAAGATTAAACACACTGGTCCAGATCATAAAGGCGTGCGCAAGAACCGTTGGTTGCCCGAACGACCGGAAGAGAAAGAAAAAGATGAGGATATTCGTAATAAAAAATATATAAATGAACGGGAGAATTTTTCGTAACCGGTAGCGGGAAGTGATTGCCCCGAATACCGGCACGATCAAGAGCATGACAATGAATGTGCCCGTAAACACCCACTGGAGATGTTGAACTCCACCGGCAATCCCCATTTCATCCCGGAGCGGCCGGAGAATATAGTAGCTGCTGAGCAGGCTGAAAAAATAGAAGAAAGACCAGAGCAGGGCTTTCAATTCTTCGCGCCGGACATCAACAATGCGACGGAAGAAATTAAATGAGAGCACTCGCTTCACCTTGCTGAACACGCGGATGCTATCACCGTTTCCGCTTACACATAACAGCCTCCGGAAATACCGTGTATGACAGTTTCGAACCTGCGACCTTCAATGGCTTGATCCAAGACCTGACCGACTTCAGTATTGAATAATTACCCTTCATTCTCGTTAACCCCGGTCACCCCAACAGGAGAATCTCCCGGCGGAAATCACGGAAAAATAACACACGGAATCGACGTACACTTCCGTATATCAGGCAAACCGCTCCAGATATTCATGGTGCGGATGTACCACAATATCATCAAAAACCATCATGGCAGGTGACAGGGCAACATAGTGCACCAGACCGGCCACATGGGCAGGATCCAGGAACTTTGAGATATCGGGCTTATCCGGTACATCATCCCAGAATGGCGTGTTTATTCCTCCCGGACAAATATTATGGACTCGTACACCATATCGGATGGCTTCCTTCTTCAGACTTTGTCCGAACCCCACCATGGCAAATTTCGAAGCATTGTACCCGCTTTCTCGCGGCAGTCCCGTTTTCCCTGCAATAGATGCTACATTGATAATATGGCCGGATCCTCGCTCCTTCATCATTGGATATACGGCCTGCGAACAATAAATGGTTCCCTTTAAATTGATTGAAAGCAGTGTTTCCAGCTCCTCATCACTCAGGTCATCCACAGGATTATAAATACCAACTCCGGCGTTATTCACCAGGATATCCACCGTTCCGAAGGCCTCGACTGCTTGCGCAATCAACTGCTCACAATCCCGGCGCCGGCTGACGTCGGTCGGGACAGCCCGCACTTCGCCTCCCTTGCTGCGCAGTGATTTCGCGGCTGCTTCCAATTTTGATTCAGTCCTGGCCGCCAGCACCACACTCGCTCCCTCCTGAACGAACAATTCACCGACGGCTCTGCCGACTCCTGTACTGCCGCCGGTAATAACGGCAACCTGTGCTTCGAGTTTCATAGAACTATTTCCCCTTTTCTGATTTTCAGACCCTTCACATGATAATATTCTCCGGTGTCTCCTGCAAGGAGGATCATCCCACCGGATGTCCGCAGGCTGAAATAAGTAGCAGGGTCGTCCCGGATATACGATTCATTGAAATGCAAAACAGCATATTAGAAGCGCGTGTACGCCCCGGACAATCCCTGATGAATGGAAATTGAAATCAAAGCGAATAATGCAATCAGGAGAATGGAGACCGCCAGAATGATCATCCACCGTTTTAATGTATCAGGTTTGATGTGCTGAAAGGGTACTTCGGAATCAGCCTGTTCTCCTTTCCACCAGAGAGCTAACGCTACCAGAAGAATGAGCCAGTAGAAATACTGTTCGGGTTGCCCTGGGATATGAAGCATCCCTTTTTTGACATGGCTGAAGAGGATATACAAGACAGTATATCCGAACAGCAAACCCGTCCCATAGGTTAGCGGGTGAACTGCCGATTTCTGCTCCATTAATCTCCAGAACAGGATTCCCGGGATCACCAGCAACAGCACCATTATCCAGGCAACCAGAATTTGCGTCTGCGCGAATACTGCGGGCTCCAGGTGACCGATCTGCTCTGCCAGCTGGGTAAAATGTGAATACTCCATTCCCTGGAATATATTGACCACCGGCAGCACAACCAGCAGAAATACCAGTCCGACCCAGTTTGACAGGCGGGACGGTTGTGCGGATTCCGGCCATTCTCTGGTTGTGATTCCATACATCATTCCCAATCCTCCCCCGAATCCGAGAATGAATTCCATCACGTTCCACCAGTTAAACCGGAGACCGGTTACATTCCCGAGTGTTTGCACAAAGTCCCCACATGCGAACCCCAATCCGGCGCCTAGTGCGGAATAGGCGGCCAGCCGGAGTGTTCCATAGAAGCGATTCCGGTATGCATACCAGGCCAGGGCTATGGCTGCGCCAAAACAGGCGGCCCAGAGTTCGGATCTGGGGGGCGTCATTTTCCATCCGAATTGATAGATCAACAGACTCCAGGCAAGTAAACCACCAACGGTCATTTCGGTGATAATTGCAGGCCAGCGCGGTTTATGGTCGGGTTCGGTTTCCAGACCCAGTCCGAATAATCCCCCGCCAATATAGCCGTACAACGCCCCTACAATCCCCAGCATAAGCAGACCATAAAAAACATTGCCGAAATCCGTGCCCCGGGTATAGCCAATGATGCGGCCGTAACTCATCATCCCCCCCACTCCCCATCCAATCGCTCCCAGCGATATCACCACCGGGAGCCGGTTTATCCAGTCTCCCCGGCGGACTGCAACCAGAATAGCCAGCGTACCGATCGCTCCGGCCCACGCCGCCCCGTTTTCATGTCCGAAATGACCGCGGAGCGCCCAGGCTAACCCCATAAACACTGCAACAAACAGAAAAGTAGCTCGCTTCGACATCGTGCTTTCGTTCCTCTTTTCAGAATAGATGACAGTTCGACGATACTTTCACTGCTCTACCTCATCCGGTATAAATGTATTTTTGACACTTCAAAAGTATTGAATCTCAGTAAGAAAAGTAATCTCCTTTTCCGGTGCATCGGATATCAAAACCGAAACCGAGTGAAGTGAGCATTCCCGAAATCACTGCGGTTTTCGGGCTGGCCGTTCTAATGAATCGTGCCCGGGCAAAGAGGATTATCCCTCCGTTTCCGAATACTGTCGAGACGGCCAGAGAACCCGCCGGAAGTACCAGGCCACGACTCCCTTCCAGCCACAAGATTAACTGAGCACCGGGTGCACCGGTGAGGTAATCCCACACTCCGCTATCGAATGGGAACCGCTTGCTCATTCCCCCATTGATCACCCCGGTGCTGAGTTGAGGATCCTCGGCAAACACTATCCGGAGATTATGCAGTACCGCCAATCTTGTTCGCTTTTCGTTCCGTGAGGACCGAAAGTATCCATATAAACATCCATAAAATGCTGACGATATACCAGGATCCCGCCAGAAGAACTATGACGTTAATACCGTATAAGACATGCAGAGGCCACGACGGCGTCTCCTTAATCCTGCGGAAAATAGCTCTTAAGGTGTCTTCATTAAACAATACCGCAGTCCGGATTACTACTATCAAGACCGAATACACCATAATGAAAATTTTAAGCCAGTGGATCCGGAATATTACTGCCAGTAGAATAAGAGCGGTTACGATGATATCCAGCAGTATGCTCTTCAACCAATTCATGATCTTATCCCTTCAAATGTTTGGGAATCCCGTGCTTTAGTGATGAATCTAATCGTCGTCCTGCAATGATACAGCCTCCCGAACCAGCTCAGCAATGACATTTTCTTTGATATCTTCGATCGCATGTACTTTCATGTGCCGCATAGATTTTCCGGTGCCCTCCAGTACATTGTGAGGATCAGATAACGCCCCGCCGTTAAAAAACCGGAGATTCACATGATCAGTATGCGGCATAATACTGCACAGGTTTTTCTTGTAAGTGAACGCCGGAGCACCCCACTTTACCGCTTCGGTGATTTCTTCATCGATTTTCAGAATAATCAATCGCAATTTATGCCCGATTTCCCGGTTGGGATATTCCCATCCGTCGATCATTTCCGTAATCTCATTTCTCATTGAGATAGTCCTTTATTATTTCAGGGGTGTGCATTTTCAAAAAGCTCGCATAGGATACCTGGCTGGAATCCATTCTCACGGGTAGTATAGTTTTATCCCTGACTCATCAGAACCGGCAAATATATCTGAAACAATCCGCGGACAGTCAGTAGAAACTACTTTTTATACATCGGGAATCCAATAATGAATTTATGCATATTTAAAACTATTGTCTGACTGGTGATTCAGTCGATTCAAAGTCGTTACTACTGGTGTATAGTTGATGGCATATTTCTCATTCCAGGATATCCCGAAGGTCCGAAGGGCTCGACCGGAGGAGCGCTTCAACATCGATTTTCGTCGGGGTGAGGCGCTTTGTAATTAACCCGAACTCCCATTAGTTATTCACCCCTGCAGCCAATACTCTATCAGCAGCCCGTCAGCACCATACACCGGGTCGAGCTCCGGCAGCGGCACCCTGGCAATGTTCCTGTCGGCCTGGGGACGCTCTTTTGCCTTGCCATAATTCATATCCCAGGATTGGCCGCGGGGATAGGCACCCACACATCGGAAATTCCTGCTGCCCAGATTTTTGTGCGCCACGCCGGCCGGGATAATAATCACATCTCCCGTCTCTGCTGTTAAAGTGATCCCTTCCGGACCCCCCAGCTGTACCTGTACCGATCCACTATACACACCCAGCACCTCATGGGCTGTGCTGTGGTAATGCTGAAATCCATAAATGCCGTTCCGCCAGGAGCCCCGCCAGTTGTTTGCATGAAACACACGCTCAATATCTGATGCGGCGTCGCTCTCGGTCAGATTCAGGGCGCCTTTATAGACCAGTAATGGCAACTTTTCGTTGTTTGGAAACGTCCCGTCGTCGGTCAGGATTTCACGAATACATTGTTTCGGGGACTGCACTACCCCGCTAATCTGGGGCTCCGTATCAAATGATATATGTTCATCAGACATCTGCCTCACCTCTTCATTCGGTTAATGTTGATGATGAATTTCCGGTAAACAGCTTTCGAGATAATCTGCGTTTACAGGACTTAAGATGACCAAATTTCTCTTTATATATAAATTAGAGCAGTGAGAAGAAGTATTCCACTGTTGAAAATATTATTCAGAAGTATCTTGCTCGTGGGTGTCTCTGATAACCAGACAACCGGCACGATCAGGATGATCGCGTACCAGAGTGCCTGGTGGAATTTTACGCACTTGCCAGAGAATCAACGCATCGCCGCCTGCGGAAAGAGTGAAAAGGAATCCGAATACTATTACCGGTCCGTTTCCCAGGAGAATGCCAATAGCCAGAGGAACTACACCCAACACCATGCCCGGTAATATAACTGTGATACGATAGCTGCGTGCAGGCATAGGTTCTGTGCAATGCGCATAAGGTGAGAATGCAGCCAGATGGAAGCCGAATTTTATCGCATACCGGCCGTTCTTTGCGACAAACAGCCAGGCAATTCCATGCAAGCCCTCATGTACGATAATGCCTACCAGTAAAATTGAGATCCCAAGTAACAAACGATCATGCCAGTAAAAGAATCCATCCACCAATATCTGCAAACCGTGAATCAGATAAACAGCCACGATAATGAATGCGGCCAGCGGGAGTATTAGCACAAGACTGTAGAGATTTGCCGCCAGCAGTGAAACGGATAAATCTGTTCCTTCCTGAGTGATCTCTTGCATAGTATTGTAATAAAGACAGGGGAATATCCGGAACCAGTTTCCGTGCTCGTTGTCTATCATTATCGCAATTATTCCGGAGGATTTGCTCTGCTGATTGAGGAAACAAAAGGCAGTAACAAATCCCGCCGTGATTGCCTCTGAGAGATCCCCTTGGGAAACACAAATAGCCCCGAAGGGATGGCATGTGAATGATCAATAAGTTGCTTATTCGACAAAAACCCCACAGGGACAGTCACCAGCCGGCGGCCCGGCTATGATTTCCGAACCTGCGCCACGATTTGTGCAAAATCATCCACTTCCTCTATCGCCTCGAAGCCCACGGCCATGACGTCCACCACCCCGGAGTTCAGCACATACTCCACAGATTGCCTCCGCTTCTCAGGATCATCTCGGAACTCCCCTTCGCCAATTAGTTTCATTCCGACGATCCCTTTGCCGTTCTTATGCATTTTCTCCAGAACCGGTGTGACTTTCTCAGGGATATCATCCATTTTCACACCGAACGCATTTATTCGGGTATTAACGATATCCACCCAGGGTTCATCGGCAGCGACTTCCAGAGCAGGCAGCGAGTGAACCGACACGCCATGGGCTCTTATGATCTCCTGTTGTTTCAGCTCTTCAAGTATATCCATCTGTTTCCGGAGATCCTGATTCCAGGTTGGGGAAACCACGCAGTGGAGGTGAACGATATCAATATAATCAGTCTGCAGCTCTTTCAGGAACCGCTTCACCACTACATCTGCATCAGGACGCTCTTCTTCCGGCAATCCACCTTTCCGGAACCAGATCTTGGAAGTGATCACATAATCTTCCCTGGGAACCCCCTCCAGGGCAGGCCTCAGATACGGGTGCGAGCCATACAAATCCGCCATGTCGAACATGCGAATTCCCCGCTCATAGGACTGCCGGATCAATCGATTGAATCTCTCCGCTCCCATCCGGGTCTGGTTCGAGGAGCGCTGGTATCCGCGCATACCGGTACCCAACCCCACCCGGCTGGCTGTTATGCCGGTATTCCCTAACGAAACCATACCGTAAGGATCATACCCGGCGGCTTCCGGCAGCACTCCCAGCAGTCTTCCCCCAACAACCAGCCCCCCAATTCCGGCTAAGGATCTGGATATAAATTCTCGACGTTTCACGATATTTCCTGCCTTTCAGGTTATTGGATTTGGGTTTTATGCAAAGTGTATATTACTATCAGATATTGTCCTCAGTCAACGCAGCCATGTGCACTGATATGAACTCTCAGCATCAGTAAATGGTATTTCAAGATAAGAACAAATAAACCGAAACACCTACACTTTTTTCCGGACTTGCAACCTATTTGAGCTTTACAGAAAATGATGTATATTGTTGACAGTCTCTTTTGAATAAACCGGACACTATCCTTAATCGGTTACGGAAAATGATGAAGTGGTCGTATCTCCTGAAATCTTTGGTGTTGATACTGCTCCTCCTGGCCTTGCCTTTCCCTTCTATGGAAGGATATGATTTCAGCTTCTCGGATAGCAATCAGATTGAAAACACGATCGATTCACTCAGACAAACGAAGACCAAACATGGTATCATTTCCCGGATTCTTCATGAGTTTCGCAGGCGCAGGGAGGAGCGGCGTGCACAGGCGGAAAAGTTCTATGCACTGGCGCAGAATTATTATGAACTCGAACAGTATTCCCAGGCACTAAAAGCCCTCGATGAAACTGTGAAACTGGATGATTCTTGTGCCGACGCTTACATATTGAAGGCCCGGATCCTGTTACAATCCGAGCATTGGTATGACTGGACGCTGGCCGAACGCGCGGCAAAGGAGGCTCTCCGGGTGGACTGGAAAAATCCCGAGTATCATCTCCTGCTGGCAGCCATCTATGAAAAGCAGTGCTCGCATCATAACGCCGCGGAGCAGTACAAACGTGCTTTACAAATCGACAGCACCAGCATCGAAGCATTCTATCGACTGGGTTTACATTATCGCGACCAGATGCACGCCTATGGTTCCATGATCTCCGTAGAATCACCGTACCTGCTTTTTGACGACAACATGATGCGGTATTTTGGTGCCCGCAATGCCTCCCGGAATCCTGGTGCATACGAATTTGGTTTGTATGATGCCGACAACCCCTCCCCGGTCGGATTGCACATGACCGGGGAAACCATTACATACGATCGGATACTTGAAGAGCAATTTTCCCAGGTCGGAATGATCAGGTTTGATCGATTCGGCGAGGATCTGTATACAAATGCCGAACAGGCCTTTCGGGATGCCCTGCAGGTGGATTCAACCCATTGGCCCTCTCTCCTGGAACTAGGACTGCTGGCCTATGAACAGGACAGCACGGCTTTACTTGCAATACGTCTTGATAAAGTGTTACACCGCGCTCCGAAGAATAAACAGACCCTGTTATTTGCCGGTCTGGCGTCCTACGCCCTCCGGGAATACGAGCAATCCGAACACCTGTTTGCCGAAGCCCTCGCTCACATGCACCCTGAGGAACAGTTCATCTATGAATCTCCGCAGTATTTATTACCGGTGGCGGGGCCCGAGATGCAGGATTCGGAGGAAGCGGAGGATCTGGCCGCTGCTGTGGATCACCGAAAATACTGGCGTGCCCGGGATCCCTTGTTCTTATCCCCGGAGAACGAACGCCGGCTGGCACATTACGCACGGTGTGCCTATGCGCATTTCCGGTTCGGTTTCCCGCCCAGAAACATCGATGGACTGCGGACGGATCGGGGCAAGGTCTATGTCCGCTATGGAGAACCATTGGAAATCAAACGGAAACGACCGGAAGCAGCCGGCCACTACTACGAATTCTGGTATTACAAAGATAAAACCTTCTGCTTCGACGATCCCTGGGGTGACGGGAGAACCGGCTATGATCTCGGTGCCTATTACGGCATTGATTTCAACGAAATTGCCCGGCAGGAATTCCGGAATAATCCGGAAGAGTATCAGCTGCCGACGGAAGGAGAGCTGTGGTACATCCCCTGTCAGCTGGCCACGTTCCGCGGGGAGAACAAGGGTACCGACCTTGAGATTATGTACGGCATTCCGGTGATGCCTGCCGACTTGCGTTCGTCTGCAGAAGGATATCAGGGTTCGTATACCCGGGGCTTATTCTTGTTCGATGCTGAATTCAACGATATCCATAAACAAACAGAGGAGCAGCACTATACCCGTTCCATGCTGCCGGATTCCAGCGAGGCGGATCAAATTGCAGATCGAACCTCCGTCTCCCTGAATCCCGGAGAATACCTCTTTTCATTGGAATTCAAGAACCACTATTCACAGAATATCAGTATCGTCCGGGATGAGCTGACTATCCCTTCGTATCGGAGCGACAGTCTGATGATCAGCGATATACTTTTGGCGTCCGATATCCGGGCGAATCGATATCCCGTGAGTTCCAGAGATAGTCTGCACATTGCTCCTAATCCGGCTTTCGCTTTCGAACCCGGCCAGATGCTGCATCTGTATTACGAAGTGTACAATCTGTCCACATCACCGGAGCTGCGAAACACCAGGTTCGCCGTAACGACAGAAGTCAGCACGGCAAAAACGCCCCAGGGCGGGCTGCAGAAGGTCTGGAGGAGCATGCGCCGGCTGCTGGGCTTACAGCCGGGAGACCGCAGCGTGAGTCTCCATCAGGAATACCAGGGCAATGCGGAGATTGAACGCCAGCGATCGGTGGTGGATATCAGCGAGTGGGACCCTGGTCTGTATACGCTTGCGGTGACCATCCGGGATCTGAATTCCGATCAGCAAGTGCAGAAAGGCCTCCGGTTCCGGATTCTAAAAGAATAAAAATAACCGGTAGAGTAACCTGGAAGTCACACGGATTAACACGAATCATAAGAACTCAATCCAAGAAACCGGAATATCACCGGGGGGATTCCTTGGGAGCAGCCACTGTATGTCCCGGCAAATCCTGAAATAATTTCAGTTGCTGACGAGATGTTAAAAAGAAGCCATACCATGCGGCAACGGCAGAATGACCATCTGTTCGAACGGGAAAATGCTTATGAATTGCGTTTGCGCATGGCACTGGCTGGCAGCTTGTTTTTAACCATTATCCTGATGGTTGCAGCCCTCCACATCCCTTTCCGGCACCCACAATCACACCTTCCGGAAGTCACAACCATCGCCGTGGTTCCGGACATTGCTCCGACCGTCCAGGGAAGTCCCCCCAGAACTCCCAGCCGTCCCAAGGTTCCGGTGCCTGTGCCCATGGAAGATTTGCCGGAAGTGATTCCCATAGATGAATTCAGGGTATCCCTGGAGGAGTTCGATACCGGTATGGGAATGGGGGGCACCGGACGGCAGCATGCGCTTCCCGGGGCCGGGAACCCCCGCCCGGTGGTGGAAGCAATTCCGGAGTACCCGGATCGGCTTCGCAAAAAAGGCGTATCGGGTCTGGTGGAGCTCGGATTGCTGGTCAACCAGGATGGGCTGGTAGACAGCGTCTGGGTGCTGCGGAATACCACCAGTAACCAGGAGCTGGAACATCTGGCCATTGATGCCGCCTTTCGCTCGAAATATATGCCCCTCGCCAACAAGGGGAAGATGGCTTTGCGTGTCATTCGTCAATATGAGTTCCGAGCACAGTAACTTCAGTTCTCCCCTTTCCTTCCCGGATGCAGAATTCAGAGAAAACGAACAAATTCTCAGCTCCGCCAGTACCTGGAATAGGTCTGCCGACAAAAACATCAGTCTCCATGAGAAAAGCCGCCCGATTCCACAAATATCATTGAGGGCTATTGAAAATCAGTCGCCTTCGAGCCATACCCGGCAGTCCTTCTTCCATAGTCAGCCACCGTCCACCGAAGCACAGCCACCGTCCACCAAAACTCAGCCGTCGTCCCCCGAACCACAGCCGCCGTTCACCGAAATACAGCCGCCGTTCACCGAAATACAGCAGGTGATGCCCGAAAGTCAGCAGTCGATCCCCGGAACATAGCCACCATTCACCGATCCGCAGCAACCTTCCCCCGGAACTCAGCGGCCATTCCCAGAAAGTCAGCGGCCTTTCACAAAGACTCAGCAGCACTCCACCGGATCTCAGCAGTTCTTCGCAAATCGTCCTCAACGCACCAGCGGGTTTATTGATGAACCCGACCGCTGGTGAAACAACATACCCGTTTGGTCAAAGATCATTGGAAATACATTGGTTATCCCGGAAACATGCCAGTGGTATGTCAACTACGGTTGGTTGGAGTTGATATCGGGAATGGCATCATTCCTCCAGAGATGGAGGTACTGATGCTCGTCCCAGGCATGACTGACGATATCAAGATCACCGTCGCCATCAAGATCGGCCGCCTGCGCACCGAGGTGGGCTTCTTTGCCGCGTCCGAGGATATGCTGAATAAAATGCCCACCGCCGTTATTTTCAAAGATCAGCGTTTTCTCTGCCGGGCCCTTGTGTTCATTGGTGATGATGTCCGGATCGCCGTCCCGATCCAGATCAGCAACATCGAGATTATTCAGAGAATATCCGGTAAATATCGTGTGTCGCACCCACCTGCCATCTCTGGGATTCTCCGGTGCCTCAAACCAATGCAGGCTGGCATTCGGCTCGGTGCCGGGATATCGTTCCTCACTGATAATCACATCAGTTCGGCCGTCGCCATTGATATCGCCCAGTTCGAACCGGTCGGCCTGGGTTGCTTCGCCGATATCGTGCCGGGTCCATTTCGCGCTCCCATCGCCGGGATTTTCCCACCAGGCCACCGTAGTATTATCCCAGCGGATGTCGCCCGTCCCGGGTACCAGCTTCTCTCCGCCGCTGACATACCCGCCGATTACGTCGATATCCCCGTCGCGATCGATATCACCGGCAGCGATTCCCTCCGCATAGGCGGAGGGAGCAATTAAGGTGGCAGGCCATTGATCCCGCTCCGGACGGTTGGGAATTTCCAGATAATATATTCCATCTCCGGCAGTTAGCAGAAGTTCCTGCTTGCCGCCCCGGACAATTTGCGCAGAAGCATATCCCTGCCCGTTGATGTGATCGGTTTCCTTCAGGTAGCCGATATGATGTGCATTCCAGGAACTTCCCTCTCTATCGCTGGCCTCCAGCCAAAAAACCTCGGGGAAAGCTGTTCCGATAATATCTCCGTATTCATCGCCGTCCACATCGACGAACAACATCCCGTCTACATTCAGGCCCAGATCTACCCGGGGCCAGAACCGGTTCATATCTCCACCCGGATTGCGATAAAAATAGCGACCCGACACAATATCCTGGTAGCCGTCTCCTGTGACGTCGGCCATATCCAGCCCGAAGTACTTCAACCACTCCGGCTCATCGAAATCTCCCCACTTGCCTCGGCTGCTGTCAACAAGAATATATGTCCAGGCATCCAGCGATAACGGATTATCCGCCAGCGTATTTTCCCAGAAGTGCAATGGTCCTCTCCAGTAACTTCCGGATCCCACAATATCCAGATCTCCATCGCTTCCCACATCACCAAGAACACCGGCATACATACCGTCTTCGGCGATAATCGTTGGCTGCCATTCCAGTCCGATGCCGTCCTTATTCTCATAGAGTACCACAGGAAACGGCGGGGCATTGGTCCACTGTTCGCCTTCCTCCGGATTGCGCTGAAATTTGGCTGCCAGCACATCAATATCTCCGTCATTGTCGACATCACCGGCATCCAGGGTCTGGCAGAAATTGAATTGTGATGTGATCCTGACCTCGGTCCAGTGATCCTTCCTGATATTTTCAACCGGGTTGGCAGTGTAGTAGGAGATCGGATAACCAGGAAGCTCAGAGTGAGAAATCAGGATGTCCAGGAGGTTATCCTGGTTCAGGTCGACGACTTTCACTTCGGCATTATTATCCCGCCAGGAATAATCGACTGGTGTGAACCATTTCTCGTCGAACACGTGTCTCTGAAAGTCCTGATAGGTCGGATTGTCCGGATTCTCGAACCAGAATCCATTCAAAACGATATCCACACCACCGTCATTATCCAGATCACCCACACCCATGCCAGCACGGCTCTCGTGTTCAAGCACCAAATCCTTATGCCAGGTGGAAGTGTTCGTTTGGAGATAGAGTGCTGTCTCTCTCTGAGCACGGGTGACCACATCCAGATGCCCGTCCCGATTCATATCAACAAGTGCTATGTTTTTGACATACTCGTTCTGCGACCCGATGGTCTGAATCGTCCAGCTGCTTTCCGCGGTCGGGTCACCTTCGGGCAGTGGGTTTTGGAGCCACACTATCGCATACTGTTCCTCCTCATTCGGCGGGGCTACATTCAATCCGGCGACCAGATCTATATCACCGTCATTATCGATATCCCCGCTGGCAATCCGGTCGCCGCGGAACCGGACATCTCTGAGAAGAACATGCTTGACAAGCGACCCCGGTTCCACATATCGATAGAGCACCAGCGATTCTCCTCCGGAAGCGGCCTTTACCACGTCGTTCTGTCCGTCATTATTCAGGTCGCATACCGCAACGATCCCGTGATCAGAATCGAGAGTCTGCCTGATGAACTTTGCCTGTCCGAATATCCCATGAACTGAGAACAATCCGGATACGACGATAATTCTTATGAATAACTTCCACTGTTCCTGATGCAGCATGCGAACGCTCCTGTTGATGCACTCTCATACTCAAATTAACGGGCACAAGCCAACCCTGAAACAACGTACTGTGCGGAAGTTCAGCCACAACCGCGGACTTCTTCCTTCTCGTCCGGTGTAAAAACAGGCACATACAGAATCCCCAATGGCTGAGGTATCAGGGGAGAGAGTTCTGGATAAATGCGAAAGTACCTGAACAGACATTTATTCCTCGCGGCCTTTCAAAGACCCGGCCTGGGCTTCCGGATGGTTTGTTATGCACTCGGAGAATGCGGAATACCATTTTGTGTGTTCCGCGTAATTATCCACGAATCAATGACCGGGCCGGAGAGCGGCGTACACATTCCCATCTATTTCATCAGATTCTCCAGAAAATCACCATGCTCTCTGCCCTGATTACCGTTGCTGTCCCAGACGTTCCATATCTTTGAGAAGATATCGAGATCCCCGTCGCCATCGGCATCACCGACCAGCGCATCATGCCCTCCCAGCCGGGCGTCATGGATGACCTGCTCTCTGAACTGAATATGTTCAGCGGAACTGACATTTTCCCAGATATACCAGCGAGGCGGCGCTCCTTCCGGCAGAATGGCGGAATCTTCCTGCTCGCAGGTAAAAATATCCAGGTCCCCGTCCAGGTCAAAATCTCCCACGTAGAGCGAATGGAATGACCCCCGAATTCCGGGTGCACTCATGGGAAGGAAATGGGCAGTAAAGGTCGGTGGCCGATCGCCATTATTTTCCAGCCAGGCTCCTCTGGAAGCCTTTTGATCACAGTCTACCATGACGATATCATTGTCGCCATCTTCATCCAGATCAGTTATCCAGCTCCGGGAAGACAATCCCCATGGTCCCCGTTTACCGAACGGAATTGAGTGCTCGATCCACCTCTGGCCACGCTCCCGGTTCTCGAGCCAGCGATCCGGCAAAACGATATCGGCATCCCCGTCATTATCCAGATCATCCACACCCCGAGGAAAAAATCCTGCGTGGATGGCCACACTGTCGTGCAACACAGCCAGAGTGATAGTGGTTTTGGGCCAATTCATATCCTGACGGGGATTCTCCGGAATACTATACCAGAATGCTCCTTCGTGATCCCCGGTGAGTACGATATCCGGCTGATTATCTCCGTCGATATCTGCAGTTACAATGTCATGGATTTCATTTTCGATGGAATTATCGAACCGGTATAACTCGAATTGTGTATTTTGCGGATCCTGACTGTTCCGGTACCAGTAACCGCCGATGACAATATCCTGCCATCCGTCATTATCGACGTCTGTCACTGTCGCTCCCAGGGTGCGCAAGGGGATTTCACCCGCAGTGTGTCTCACCCATGTTTGCCCTCCCTGATTCTCGAACCAGTATAGACTGTCATTTCGCACGCAGAAGGCATAATCCAGATCACCATCGTTATCAAAATCGGCCATGGCAGGCGTTCCGTATCCCCACCCCTGGTCGCCCGGCAGATCCCGGGTAATAAAGTGATGCTGAAACATGCCGGCTGAAATATTCGTTTCCAGGGAAACCTGCCTGTTACATCCCAGCATACTGACAGTGGCGAATACAAAGATAAACCATCTGAATAAACATCTTTCCATCATTGAAGCCTCCTTATCTCAGAATACACTCTCACTTTTTTATGGCTTCATTCCCGAAATGACTGTCTCAAAACCAGCACCATATCCTGTTCTTTGGGAGAAGTCACTTCCAGGATTCCATCTTCATGCATCACGTTTGCCCCGGAAGTGGTGTTTTCCACCGGATCAAACCATTGACCTTCGTATTGATACTGCCTGCTATTATACAGTTTCACCGTGGACTTCACTGGCACATAAGCGAGAATAACGCCGTAATCTCCTGTGCGGGTGGCGGAAATGAAGTGATTAAACTGTTTCTTCCCTGGCTGTTCTGCCAGCAGAGACTGATCCGGACGGAACTCCCACCAATCGAATTGCCGGAAGAACTTTGAAAGATAGCCAATCTGGGTGCTGCCGGGGGCATGGATCGCCTCGTACCAGGGAGTCACTCCCGGCTCGTGCCGGTGATTCAGAATTTCTTCTCCCTCACGAAGCCAGGGCCAGATGCCGTTATGACCGTAGGTAATTCCGGCTGCCGGTGCGTTCATGAGGCTCCAGTAGGAAGCGTTACGTACATCTGCGGCGGAGATTGCAAAGTGAATTTCTTCATAGCACGGTTCCATATTGATAATCGGCTTTGCCGGAATGCGATGCCAATTTTCGCTCACCGGACCTTTGTTGATCCAGTCCACAGTTCCCTGACTGGCGCTATGGCTGGATTGATAGCCGTAGATATCCAGCCAGTCTTCGTCGGCATATACATTCCCAATCCAGGACCGGCCGTGCGGATGTTGGGCCACAACGCCCGGATGCTCGTCACCGAACACGCCCCGGCCGATGTTCTTCCACCGCTGTTCGAAGGCCTCCACGTAGCGGCCGTCACCGCCGAGTATCCAGATCACGTGATTACCCCCATAGCGAGCGACCATATAGCGTGCCAGCAGGATGGCTTCCCGTTCCGGCAAATAATACCCTGGACTCAGTTCCATCCCTTCCCCGAAGGGAAGCGCCCACAGCAGCACCGGAGCAGCCACCAGTCCGTATTCGTTCACCCGATCCACTTTGGTATCCAGATGCTGAAAAAATTCCACGTTCAGCCGGATGCGGCCGCATCCCTCAAAGGCTTTCTGTCCGAAACGGTTGGACTCACCTCCCCGCCATTGGGTGGTGACGAATTGAATGGTATTGAATCCTTTGTCCACCCGATTCTGCAAATAGGTATCCCACTCTTCTTCCGTGGATTTCAGCGCCCCGTTCCAGGCAGTACAGGCCGTGTAGAAAAAGGGCGTCCCATCGCTGTAGGTTAAATGATAGGAGCCGGGAGGACGTTTGATGGCGCCGTGAGTATAAATCTCGTGTTCACTGGAATTGTCCGTGCATTCAAAGGAGCCCCTCACCTGGTGCAGGCCCGCATTCTCCTGATCGGAACATTCGGTGATATAGGTCCAGGTGCCCGGTTCATCCGGCATGAACCGCACCCGCCAGGTGGCGCCGCCATCCCAGAATCCCAGGATATTTTTCTCGCGACCAGTCGGCGAGGTAAATTGTACGGTAAACGATTCCACATCATAGAGGGGATTTTCATAGGTTTTGCTGCTCCGGAAACTGGTTTCGAACTTCGTCCGGATAGCGGTTTGATCAGCTCCCAAGCCGGTGGTTGGCAAGGCAATCGCACACACCACAACAATCATGAATGCGAATTTTTCAGACATGTCCTTACTCTCCTGTTTTGTATTGTCTTTGGGAAATAATTTACTGACTGCCGATCCAGGTACGAAGTCTTTCCACTCAGCGTATTCTTCCTTTGCGAACCCCTTTGATGACTAATGGTTATTTTATTCTTCCGGTGATCCGGGCAATCACTGTCGGTGATCAGGTCAGGATTCACCGGCGGAACACCGGTTCTATCCCTGAGGACGACAGTGCCTGATTCCGTAATTTGTTTGTGTTCTCTCTTAAGCCGAACTTTCCGCCGCAGTCCCCTGAATTACCTTTCGATCCCGGAGTATCAACAGAGCAACTCCCGCCAGGCCGGCAACCAGTAATCCCAAATCTTCCCATATCCCAAACGACACTGCGGCTGAGCTCCCGATGAGCGACCATACGAACGGAATGACGAGTATCCATTTTGAAAATCGTTCACCGGTCCACAGGAGGAGCCCGAAGGTGAAGATGGTGCCCGGACACGGCGTCACACCAAACATGGGACTGTAAGGCCAGCCATGTCCTGCCATAGTACCGATGATCGGATAAACAATCAACGCATACAGAATAAAAACGGCCCCTGTCCATGAATATAAATTATTCTCAAACTCGAACTGCAGATTCTTTTTCACCACGCCGTGCCAGGCAAACAGTAATCCCTGCAGAATGAAAAATGCGCCAAATATTCTCGCCGCAGGATTGATGGCGCTGAAGAACATGAGATGATAGACAATGCCGATCCAGAGCCAGAAGAACCCCAGGATTTCCGAGATGATCCGGTCCGAATACTTCCGGCGCCGGAGGACCAGGATGACCGCCCCGATCCCCAGGAGATAGGCGACGATCTGGGCAGGCCATATACTCAGGTTATACAGCCGGAAAACTTCCAGAAATTCATCCGCGGTGAATGGTAAATTCATCACTTCTCCCTTGTTTTTGTTAAGCCGCGTGGTTCATCTCTATGGATACCCTCAAATCAATTGCCCCACTTTCCTGCCTGCTTTTTCTTTATGGTTTTGTGCATATGAGTATGCTCAGAATGCCGATAGAGTGCAGTGGTAAGTGGAAGATCCTCCTCGTCAAACGGCAAGACATTTGGTCTGTGTGCATTGACAATCAGGGTTTCCAGATCCCAGCGACCAAAATTCACGGTCATACTCAAAGAGAGCTCCCCAACCTTTCGTTCATTTCCTGTCTCAAATAGATAATAGAAGTTATAGGGAGAGAGGTTATCTGTGGGATTCCTGCCGTCTGCCAGCCCCCAGCGGTGAATCAATTGCCCGATTTTGACTTCTCCGAACTCCGGATACCAATGCAGATAGAGCTCCCGCAGCACAGGCTCTATGAACTGAATCTCCGACCAGCGGGTTTCCAGCACTCCGCGTCCCTTCACCTCCAGTTCACCGATGCTGCCTTCCACTTCCCCGCTGGCGATGCGAAATGGCAGGTCAAGCTGGGTGTAATTACTGGTTTGATACCGGAACAAAGGATGAAGCTGACCGGAAAACCGTAAATTGAGTGGATTGATTTCTCGTGGTTGTGCGGAAATGAAGTGTGCTGTGCAGAGCACCAGCAGGAAGATCAATCGACGCATCGGTTCCTACTCCATGAGGTCAGTAATTTGGATACAGTCCGGTTGATACATACTATCATATAATGTATTGTGCAAATACAATATATCCGTGGTCTGATTACAATCCCTTCATTGTGCGCCACAGATCTCGATCATAACCTGACGGCAATTCAACGAACAGTTATCCGCCGGCCGGACGGTTCTTTGCTTCAACCGGCGGAAGGAACTTCACGTGTCAGCAGGTCTTTCCAATGATTTAACGCTTTCGTTCCACCACACTCATGACCTGGTTTCTCATCTGATCTATAACGCGCCACACACCACACCGCCTCAGAAAGTTAATGAGAGCTCGATGTTCTTCATAGTGATAATCATCTGTTGAAGATAGATATACATTCCGCATTCCAAATCCCTCGGGTCATCCGTCAGATCACATTTCTTCTTGCATGTCAAACAGTTTAACCATATACTTTAACCAAATAATTAAACCAAAAGGTTTAAAAGTATGGTCAACTTCTGCGATATCCTTCTACTCCTTCCCGGATTATCGATCCGGTTTCGGAACGAATCCTATTGAGGGGGAGAATGCCATGAACCGGCAACCACCGTATTTTAACGAGAAATCACCCCAGGCAGAAATTTTGCAGGGAGCCATGGACGAGTTTATCGAGTTCGGAAAAAAAGGCGCCCGGATGCAGTCCATTGCCGACCGGGCAGGTGTCAACAAGGCACTTCTCCACTATTACTTTTCAACCAAAGAGAATCTCCACAGGGAGGTCTTGCGGCGGGTGTTTGAGAAGGGATTCTCTCAGATTTCGCAGTCCCTGGATCTTCCTCTGGAGCCCGGAAAACAAATCCGGGCACTTATCCGTTCCTATTTTACATTTATCAGATCACTCCCCGAGTTGCCAAAACTGATGGTCCATGAAATCATGTCCTCTCCACAGGAAGTGGTGGATTTCTTTGGCAGGTTGATTTCCGAAAATCCTAACTATCCCAAAGCATTTGCGCAGGTCATCGACGAAGGAGTCACCCGGGGACACTTCAATCCGGTTGATCCGCGACAGTTTCTCATTACCACCATTAGCTCAATCGTTTTTTTCTTTGTGGCGAAACCCTTGTTCATAGAGATTCTGGATATTGATGATGTTGATACATTTCTCGATGGACGATTAGAACATCTCGAAGAGATTTTAATGACCGGCCTTGAAAGGAGATCGTGAATGAGCCGCATACAGGTATGTTTCCTGACTTCCCTTCTGTTCCTCTTCACCTGCAACGGAAGAGATCAGCAGGGGTATACGACGACCGGCACGGTAGAAGCCTACACCATCGATATCCGGACAGCCTCACCGGGAAAAATACTGTATTCAGATATGCCCGAGGGAGTTAAAATCTCCCGGGGCCACCTCCTGTCGGTTATTGACACCACAGACTTCCATCTTCAGAAGCAGCAGGTGCACACCAGGTTGAATGGAATTTCGATTCAACTCCAATCGCTCTCCAACAAAGCGGAGCAACTGCAAATTAAACTGAATTATCTGAACAAGCAGCACGATCGACTGCAGAAGCTGGTTGCCAGCGACGGGGTCGCCCAAGATAAGCTGGACGAACTGCAGATGGAACGGGACGTGACCCAAGCGCAGCTGGAGGATATCCCTGTTCAGAGACAGTTGCTGGTCAATCAGCAGGAGCAGCTGCGTGAACAGCTGCCGCTCCTTGATTTTCGGATAGATGAGGCGGTGATCCGGGCGCCCGCCGGAGGAGTGGTTCTGGAACGTTATGTGGAACGGGGCGAACGCCTCCAGCCGGGACATCTGGTGACCACTCTCGGATTAACCGACACCGTCTGGGTGATGATGTACATCCCGGAGCCCCTGCTCTCGGAAATTACGCTGGGTGAAGAGATCGCCGTGCACTTGGACGGCCGGCAGAACGCCCTCCGGGGAACAGTTGCCTGGATCGCCTCGGAAGCAGAATTCACCCCGAAAACGGTGTATACCGAAGATACGCGAACGTCGCTGACTTATGGCATCCGGGTGCAAATCCCAAATCCGGATGGGGTGCTGAAAATCGGGATGCCGGTGACCTTGACCTACTCTAAGTAATTCAAAAAAAATAGCACGCGGATGGACACAGAAACAACAGATGACCACAGATAAACGTCCGTGAAAAGTGAAACGTGAAAAGTCAAAAGGCAGAAGCTGTCTGGAAGCTCGGATATTTTATGGTTCAGTAGGGATGCTCCCGAAGAGTCCTTTAGTTCTCCAGAGGCCTTTATCCCAAAGGAAGTTCGATTGGCGTGGTCTTCTGGATCTCTGTGTAGAACACTCCCGGGTATCAATTCTCGATACACTTAACGAAAGAGTGGTACATGGGACAACACTTTTTACAGATTGGGAATATACGCAAATACTACGGAGACATCACAGCTCTGGATGATATTTCAGTGCCGATTCCGGAACAGTCCATCTTTGGCATTATCGGACCGGATGGCGCCGGCAAGTCGACGTTGATGAAAATCATCGTCGGGCTGCTGAAGCCCGATGCGGGCGAGCTGCGTTTCCGATCGCCGGACATTCGACAGCCCGGGGGGATTGGCTACATGCCCCAGGAGTTTTCCCTGTATCCGGACCTCACCGTGCGGGAGAACCTGCTGTTTTTCGCCAACCTCTATAAAATTCCAGGGAATCAGCGGATGGAGCGCTATGAACGATTGCTTCAGTTCAGCCGGCTCACCCAATTTACGAACAGACGCGCGGAGAATCTCTCCGGCGGCATGAAGCAGAAACTGGCGCTTATCAGCCTCCTTATGTATGCGCCGCCCTTTCTCATCCTGGATGAACCGACCACCGGAGTGGATCCCATGGCCCGGGCGGAGCTCTGGGAAATGCTGGCGCAATTGCAGGCCGAAGGCCGCACTATCCTGGTCAGCACGCCTTATATGGAAGAGGCAGTGCAATGCGATCAGGTGATTTTTCTTTCCCATGGAAAAATGCTGGCCGGCCATTCGCCGGACGGGTTGAAGCAGGAGTATCAACACAAATTATTTGAGGTCCGAACCGCGAATATCATGACTGCACTGGATCGTCTGGAAACAGAATCCTGGATCCACATGATCTATCCCAAGGGAGATACCCTGCATTTGAGCAGTCATGAAACCGGTCTGACCGAATCAGATGTCCACAAAAAGCTCCGCTCACTTTTCGAGGCGGACTTTGAGGTTCAGGAAATCAGGCCCGGAATGGAGGACGTCTTCGCCGCCCTGGAGGAGGTTTCATGAATTCAGCGCACGCTGTTGCAGTCCGGAACCTGACCCGGAATTTCGGGAAATTCACTGCGGTGGATCACATCGAGTTTGCCGTTAAAGACGGCGAAATTTTCGGATTTCTCGGGGCAAACGGTGCCGGGAAAACCACCACCATTCGCATGCTCTGTGGAATCCTGCTGCCTTCGGCCGGGGCAAATCCCCGGCAATGCAGGTCGTTATCGACGGTTCGGATGCCAACACAGGAAAGATCATTCAGACGGGAATTACGGTAATTCTTTCCGAAACCACCTTTGGAGATGAACCCCCACGGGGCCTGTTTTCCATGGAACCGCGGGTCTGGTATAATCCGGAGATGGAAGGGGCGAACTTTATTGTTCCGGGCCTGGTGGTCGTTTTTCTCATGATGATTGCCACCATTCTCACCTCCATCACCATCGCCCGGGAGAAAGAAACCGGGACCATGATCCAGCTGCAGCTCTCTCCTGCCAGCGCTTCCCAGATCATCATTGGAAAAGTGCTCCCGTATGTTCTGCTGGCGTTCATCGTAGGATTTTCCATGCTTGTTTTTGCCCTGTTGTACTATCAGGTGCCATTCAGTGGTTCACCTGCTCTCCTGGCGCTGCTCAGCATCGCCTATTTACTGGCATCGCTCGCCATCGGCCTGTTCGCATCGACTGTTGCAAATACCCAGCAGGTCGCAATGGCTGCAGGCATGATCGGAACCATACTGCCCTCGATCCTTCTGTCCGGATTCATTTTTCCGCTCCGGAGCATGCCACAGGTCCTGCAGTGGATCTCCTGCATCATCCCGGCAAAGTATTTTCTGGAGATCCTGCGGGGAATCATGCTGAAGGCGAACAGTATGGCCTATCTCTGGACGCCGCTCTATTCCCTGCTGATATTTACGGTGATTGTTTTGTTCATCAGTATCATCAGATTCCGGCGCCAGTTCCGGATCACCGGTTGAAAGGAGAGAGAATGGTTATGATACAGAAGACCTCTGATTGTCTCAAAAAGGATCATCCGGCATGAAACAGAACATCACCAGACGTGCCCGGCTCCTGCCGCTGATTAAAAAGGAATTCATCCAGATTTTCCGCACCAGACCCATGCTGGGCTTCATCTTTGTGATGCCGCTGATCCAGACACTCATCATGGGGTACGCCGTGACCACGGAAGTCACCAGAGTTCCGATGGTCATCTGCGATGAAGAACGCTCGCAGCTCTCCAGACAGTTCATCGACATTCTCCGGGAGACGGAATATTTTGACGTGGTAGCTGTCACCACCGAATACTCTCGTATCCGGGAGTACCTGGATGGAGGAGAGGCCGCCTCAGCAATGGTGATTCCCACCGATTTCACCGAAGATCTCCGGGAAGGTCACTCTCCTGCTTTGCAGACAATCATGGATGGAAGCAACTCAAATACCGCCCAGGTGGCTATCGGGTATTTGCAGGGAATCATGGCGAAGTACGGAGAAAAAATCCGGAAATGGCATCCCAACGATTTGCAGTATTCTGCGGAAACCCGACCGCCCATCCGAATCGCACCGGTTACCCGGGTCTGGTATAATCCCAACTTTGAAAACACCTTCTTTATGGTCCCCGGCATCATCGGGCTTATACTGGCACTGTCCACCATCGTCCTGACGGCAATCTCCATTGTGCGGGAACGCGAAGTGGGGACACTCGAGCAGCTCATGGTGAGTCCGCTGAAATCGTACCAGATCATGGTTGGCAAAATCACGCCGTTCGCCCTGCTTGGGTTCGTGGAACTCAGTCTCGTGATGGTAGCCGGGAAACTCTATTTCCGGATACCGATGCGGGGGAGTTTCGCCCTGCTCTTTTTCGTCAGCTTCCTCATGCTGCTGACCACACTGGGCATCGGATTGTTTGTATCCTCCATCACCAGGACCCAGCAGCAGTCCATGTTTGTGGCCTGGTTTTTCCTGGTCTTTACCATTCTCATGTCCGGATTTTTCTTTCCGGTGGAGAATATGCCTCAATGGCTGCAGTATATCTCACTGCTGGATCCGCTGCGTTACTATATTTCCTGCCTGCGCGGGATCTTTCTGAAAGGAGCGGGATTCGAAGCGCTTCTGCCAGAGATCCTTGCCCTAACCGGATATGGTGTGCTCATCATCTCCTTTGCCAGCGCCAGTTTCCGGAAACGGCTGGCGTGAACAGGCTGTTTTCAGCACTCAACTAATGAGAGTGTTTAGAAAACATGCACCTGATACAAGGACGCTGAACTTGACTTTTATTTATATGACTAATAAGATCACTCCGCACAGTATCGATATGCTCCGCCAGGTGAACCATCTCTCCGCCCATCCCGGCGTGTCGGGACTGGGATGAATTATCTTAGCAATTAAAAAAGTATTCATAAATAAATTAAGCAACCGAAAACCGTTCCGGGAACTCCCGCAATACGATCCGGGCATTGATTTGTCATTCCGGGAACTCCCACAATGCGATCCGGACATTGATTTGTCGTTCCGGGAACTCCCGCAATGCGATCCGGGCGTTGGTTTGTCATTCCGGGAACTCCCGCAATGCGATCCGGGCATTGATTTGTCGTTCCGGGTACTCCCGCAGTGAGATCCGCGCATTGGTGTACCACTCCGGAAATCTCAGCAGTGGAGAACCGGCATTGAGATGTCACTGCGGGAACTCTCCCGGTGAAAAGCCGGCAGTGGTTTCCCCGGCAGGTGGGCCGTCACATATTATTGCGTCCACTCCAGGTCAACGCAGGAATTCTTCGCAGAACATCAGAGGAGAGAGCCGTCTCAGCAACTATTGCCTGAGAGTGTTTAGAAAATATGAGCCTGATACAGGAGGCTGAACCTGACTTATATTGAGTATGTGTATCAAATATGTGCGATAATTATTACACTATTTGGATTGTTATATTTTCTATTTTTTTGTCCCATCGTCACGGGATCTCTGTGCCAAAGGCCTCGAAGAGACTCCCCCAACGGTCCGTGCCGAAGGCATCCCTGTGGGAAAGGACTCCCCCAACGGGATCTCCTTCGGAGCGTTTTCTCAATAGCCTCAGCTAATAGAGTACAGCCATCCGGAGTTTCGCCAGGTAAATGGCTGATTTTCCTTCGTGACTTGCGTAATAGGAAACATATAAAGTGTCATCATGCCTGGCGAATCCGGGGTAGCTGGTATCACCTCCGCTGGGCAATCTGAAGAGATCCTCAAATTGTCCGCTGATATCAATAAATCCCAGAAGAGTTGAGTAAGCATCTTCCTGCCTGTAATCCCGCGTCCCGCAGAGCAGCGATCCATCCGGAAGCCTGATGAAATTCGGTCCCCCCAGCCGTCTGGGAAGCTTCGCCCAGCTCCACTCTTTATACGGCGGAGCGCTCCTCCCGATCATACCGCGCCGGTCTCCTTCCTCCCTCCGCACCAGTGCAATCATGGTGTCATCCGGGAGAAAGCGCAGGGTGGTCTCGTTCGGTCTTCCGTCCAGCTGAAAGGTGGTGATATGTGAGTATCCGATACCATCAATGGTGGAAATCAGATGGACTGCTGAGGAATCACCCGCTGCCTGATAAAGTACACCATAACCGGTATCCTTATGCCAGGTGACCCGCCAGAGCCAGTCGTGCTCCGATCTGATCATTTCGTCGATGAGTATGCGCCGGGACTGTGAAAAGTCGGTGCCCCGGGTATTCGAAAAGGCAATCCTTGGTGCCATGCTCACCCGCTGGCTACCGGAATACACGGAACCACCCATGAGCACCATGATTCTTCCGTCCGGCGTAATGGAGAGCTTGGGATCCCGCAGGTCCACCCCCTGCTCCTCCAGATGCGCCACCGAGTACCAGTTCTGGCCGTCATCCGAGGCGATTACCCGAATGGTGCCGTTCAGGCCGGGCACATGTCCTGAACCTTCGCGAAAGCAGCAATACAATTTCCCCTTGAACCAAATGATATCGGTAAAAGCATTATGGGCAGCTCTGTCCCAGATGCGTTCCACCGAAATGACCGCCTGTCGGATGTCAGGCGGTTGCGGGGTGACCTTTGCCGGAACCAGCGGTATCGATGAACAGAGGAAAACGCCGATCAGTATAATCCTGTGAACGGGCTCTGAAAACATTGCAAGCGTCCTTTCTTTATTGTTGTTCATGCTTTCCAGGGTTTATGGCACCTGAGGTGACATTTTACTGCCGCATCAGCTGTCTGAATCGTGGCTCCTCATGTATTTCTCGCAGGTCGCTGTCACCCTTCGCCTGCTGTTTCAGGTCGGGATTTAACCGGACGGCTTCCTCCAGCGCCTGATACGCGGCATCCTTCTTTCCATTGGCAAGCCGGATCACGGCCAGATCATACAAAACCCCCGGATCTTCCGGTGCCAGGTCGGCCGTCCGTTCCATCAGCGGAAGGGCGTCCGCAAACCGGTCCTCGGTGAACGCCGTCCAGGCCTGGTTCCAGGCATAATTCATCTGGGCGTACTTCAGCAGCCGTCCCAGTTCCTGAAATGGTTCCGCGTGATCGTCCACCCGGATATCGATGGCACGATCCGTGTACCCGCCGTATCCGGCTTTCTCTTTCACCACCAGCAAGGCTGCCGACTGCTTGCCTCTGGCGTCCCCGCCTTCCTTCTGGCCGGCCATCAGGGCTGCGTATAATCTGGAAGAGAGTGTCCCTTCGGTGGTTAAAAACGCCCTTTCCATTGCGGTCACTACAGACTCCCCGGCGAGTATATTTCCCTGCACGGCATAATTGCTTCCATGCCGTCCCCCGGCCCAGGGAAGGCATTCCTCCCCGGTGAAGGTCGCAGAGCGCCCATGGGCGTCCACAATGCCGAACTGCCGCTTTGCCGGCTGGTCATCCTCCCGGAGCAGAATATTCACACACTCCCCCGGGGTGGCGCCTCGCTCCAGTAATTCCAGACCGCGCCATCCAAACGTGGTGTTGGCAAACGATTGCGTGGCCACTGCTCCGACATTTGCCTCCGCCCAGGGGACCACCGTTCCCACCGCAAAAAAGCGAGACGCCACCGCAATCCCGAGCTCCCCGGTTACCGAATCCCGGGCGACAATTGAAAAGGTGGAAACAGAAGAATTATTAACTTGTGAAGTCTGCCGGGCTGGCAGCGGAAGTGACAGAAGCAGTAAGCACAGCAGGAATAGTAAACTGAAAATAGTACGCAAATGATGCTTTGCGGAGTAGTTCATAGCGGTTCCTCTATCTTTGGGTATTCAGGCAATGATGAAAGAGTAAGGCCGGCAGATGCACAGCTCCAGGATTACTCACTCGTATCTCCTTCATCGAATTTGCAGATAGACTCTTAGCGGAGCGCTGCTCCCAGATAGTACGGCCATATCAGAATCCCCAGGAGCGCCTGCCACCAGATAAGTTTTGCAAAAGCCAGCGTAAATAGCCAACCCACATACCAGAAAACGCCAATTAATCCTTGCTGCACCCCGTTACCCTTATTGTCTTCTGCCATGTCGTCCTCCATTTCTCGAGTTTTCGTGTTTGACCTTGTCAGGTACTTTGAACCTGTAGTCAAACAATCTCCCCGGAATTCACTCCGGGAAAATATTAAATATGACTATTAAATTAACTCAGTACAGAACCACCCAGTCTGGGAGTTACTTTCCTTTTGGCATGCCTGTGAGCTCACCCCGGGAGTCATTCCGAGCGACCGAC
>CAYPST010000009.1:0-72528 GCA_964413425.1 uncultured bacterium | reverse complement strand
ACGGCAACCAGGAGGCGCACGCTTGGCGTTGGGCGCCGCTGAGCTTCAGCGTTAGCGCGCCAAGCGAAGCGTGGTGTTTCTTACAGATCTCCGGGAATTGGGATACCGGATACTCGCCATCAGCATGGATCGCCCGGGGAAACTCCGGGAGTCTCCGGATAGGCATGACCTTGCCTACACGCTGCTGTCCGACAGCGCTGCAGTGGCCACCAAAGCCTTTGGCCTGGCGTACAGAGCCACCAACTCCAATACCGACCGACTGGAAGAATCCTCCGGACGTGCTCACCACATCCTGCCGGTGCCCGCCGCGTTTATCGTTGGCACAGATGGCATGATAAAATTTGAGTATATTAATCCTGACTATAAAGTTCGGGTAAAATCCGAAGTCATCCTGGCGGCTGCCAGGGCAGAAATCCAATAAGATGGGATTATCAGGATTGATATCAAGGGAATTAGACTTGTTGCCTGATCGGGGTGGAGAACACGGCAGGGTTGTACTGCCCGACAGTAAACTCTCACAAAAACATCGGAGAAAACTCTCATGAGCTCGACGTGCAACCACCAACCGCAGACGCCACAGGTGGCGGCACAGAACAATACCTGTCAGGAAGGTGGACAACAATTCAGCCTGCGGGTGTGTAACACCTGCGGCCATGTGGGTTGCTGCGATTCGAGCCGGGGACACGCCACCCAACACTTTAAGGAAACCGGACACCCCACCATGACCTACTATCCCGCAGAGAATCCCGGGAGCCGCAAATGGTGGATCAGTTTTACCAGGATAATAACGAGAGTGAACCCGATGAGCGGTGCGAAGATTTTTTAGTGGCAGAACGGGAGAGCAAATCCTGTATTTCCGCACTCAAAATACTTCCTCTGTTATAAGCTCACCTGGCAATTCAGCAGAATCTGATGGTTGTTGGGCGGATCCTGGTCTACCGGATTGACAACGTAATTCAGCTGAAATCCCGCAGCAGTACTGTAGAACAGATTATATCCGGCGATCAGCAACGTTGAGCCTTCCGAGCCGAACCAGCTGCGATTCAGGGTCAATTGATCCAAACGGAGGAGGATCTGTGATTTCGCGGTTATGGCATATCCGGCAGTGAGGTGATATCCGTTTGCGGCCGGCTCGCCCAGTGAACCCAGGGAAATCCCAATCCATTCTCCAGACAAAAGCCAGGGACCAGATTCCCAGCGGACATCCGTACCCAGAATCAGCCGTTTTCCCTGATAACTGAAAGGTATTCCGCCAATGGATACCGACTCATCCCGACTGTATGCGGCATTAGCCCCAAACTCGAGCTGGCTGTTGCTTTCCTGCCTGCCACCATGGGCATACACCAGACGTCCTGCGTACAGAAACCGGGCGTTATCATTGCGATTCGGGCCAAAACCATTGCCGTTAAACATTCCCGCACTATAGGAAAGTGAGGTGCCCGCCTTCTGGCCGCTGATCTGGAGGCCGATCTGGCGCTTCGGTGCGAACGCATTCACCACACGGGACCGATTGACAAAATCAATGTCGGCTGTCGAGATCAAGTACTCCGCACTAAAGGGGGACTTAAACAATCCGGCGTCAAATCGCAGAGCCGGACCGACCTGATAATGCATTTTCCCATCCAGCAGTGCGCGATTCCCGGTGAGGGTTGTCTGAATCAGATACCCGATACCCTGATCAAGATCGCCGGCCGCTTTCAGTCTCGCATTGCCAATACTGAAACCATTGACCTGATTTCCTGAGGGTTCAAGCGTGAAATCTCCCACAAATTGAAAAAGCGCGCCCAGCTGGAAATAGTCTTGTTTGAAATGCTCTCGAAATTCTCTTAACCGGGGTTCAGACTGATTACCGGCAAATGTCAACTGAAAAGAGAATCCGATGAAAATCAACAGGAGAACCGTCTTCATGTGGAGTGATATCTGCCTTATCATCATAAGTTTCCTTCGTTTAGAGCGTATTTCTCTCTCGCCGTTATTGAATTTTGTGACTATTATGACGTCTCAGTTTCCGGATCCGCTCCTCCCGGTGAAAGCCGGGCGAAACAGAGCCCTCTGGCGAGTCATCTCGGCTTCGCTCGGAATGACTCCCGGGGTTGGGATCATAGATTCTCAACCGTGTGGAGCACTCCCGGAGAGTGGCGATCCTGTACTGAGTTATCTTAATAGTCTCATATCACCTTTAACTTATAGAGTTCTCTGATTATTCCTTCTGGATTCGGAAAAATTTAGGTCCCTTTGAGCACAATGGCAATGTTCGGAACATAGAAGAACAGAAGCATCTCATGGATCAAATTTTCACCGCGCGTGTGTACACCAATCGCTCTTCCCCCAAAAATTCGCCACAGATTTACACTGATTGGCACAGAAACAGAGCCCTGCCAGTCTGCAGTGCAACGCCTCGAAAGGACTCCTTTGGAGGAATCCCGGGCGGAGATGATGCGAGGCGCCGCCCGCCCGGAACGCTGCCGAACCACCGCCGGGGCCACCGGATATAATGGGAGCTGGAGCATGGAATCGTTGCCGGAGTTCCTGCCTTCTTCGGAAAACTCCTTTGGAGCAGGCAGGGGGAACCTCGTATTTAAAATCTGGTCAATGGCTGTTACATTAACTATCAACGGTAAATCAAATCAGCAACTGGTGAAATGCCATGAATTTAGAAAACAAAACCGCCATTGTTACGGGAGGCAGCCGTGGAATCGGGTATGCGGTGGCAGAGCGATTTCTACAGGAGGGAGCGAATGTGGTCATCGCCGCCCGGAACACCGATGGGCTGGAAGCGGCTGCGGAGCAGTTAAATCAGATACCGGCCGGCTCGATTACCACGATGCCGGGTGACGTGTCCCATGAATATCACGTCGATAAGTGGATTCAAACGACACTGGAGCAGTATGAGAGTATAGATATTCTGGTGAACAACGCCGGTATCTCCCGGAATGCCGAGGTCCATCGCCTGAGCTCGGAAGATTTTAAAGCGGTGCAGGATACGAATTTGTTCGGAACATACCTCCTGTGTCATAAGGTGATTCCGACTATGAAGGAGCAGCAGCGGGGCTACATTTTTAATATGGCTTCGTTTGCGGGAGTCAAGGGACTTCCCCGTTCCGGGGCCTATGGTTCCTCGAAGGCCGGGGTTATCCGGTTAAGTGAAACACTGCAGCGGGAGTTGAAGGAGGATAACATTAAGGTCACCGCCATCTGTCCGGGCTATGTCTATACGGAAATGACCGAACGTACCGGCGTGCCGCAGGCAGATATGATTCAACCGGAAGATGTCCCGGAGACCATGCTCTACGTGATGCGTCTCTCCCGCGCCAGCCTGGTGCAGCGGATTGTGATTGAGCGCTTCGGGTCTGTGTAAATGGGGGGATGGACAGGATGAACAGGATTGACAGGATGTGCCCCCATCCCCTCTGCGTTTCTCATCGAGATTTCCACCTGATGCAGCGGATTGTGATTGAGCGCTTCGGGTCTGTGTAAATGGGGGAATGGACAGGATGAACAGGATTGACAGGATGTGCCCCCATCCCCTCTGCGTTTCTCATCGAGATTTCCACCTGATGCAGCGGATTGTGATTGAGCGCTTCGGGTCTGTGTAAATGGGGGAATGGACAGGATGAACAGGATTGACAGGATGTGCCCCCATCCCCTGTACTGATTTCCAGATTGGCAACTAAGGCTGCATAAATTTACTGTCGAGGGTTTTCAACGTTCTCATGGATTCGGGATAATCATACAATTGATCAGGATCCTTTTGCTGTGTTGTTTCCAAGAGTTTCATTTCACAATATCCAGTCAATCCTGTCGAGAACGATTTCCACCTGATGCAGCGGATTGTGATTGAGCGCTTCGGGTCTATTTGAATAAAATGATTGACAGGATTCACAGGATATTATCAAATGAACACCATCGTCAGTATTAATTCAATATAATGTCGTTGATTGGCGGAAATTGTGTGAATATCTATGTCGTCTGTAGTGTGACCACGGTCGTCGATGGATTTTAGGCCGATGGTAATGTGAGGAAGGGGGCGGGGTAAGTATCCAGTAAATCCTGTTAATCCCGTCCAGTATGTTTTTCACGATAGAACCTCTCATGTGACTGCAAATAATCGCAGGGTTTAAACCGGATGCCGTGGGCATGTGCGAATGATTCCAGGTCCCGGGCGATGTGAGGCAGTCCGACGGTATCGGCGTATTTGCAGAGGCCGCCACGAAACGGGGGAAATCCGGTGCCGAAGATCATCCCGGTATCGACATCTTCCGGGGTTTCGACGATCTCCTCTTCCAGACAGCGGCCGGCTTCGTTGATCATTAAATACAGCATCCGCTTCAGGGCATCCTCAGACTGCTTTGTTTTATCTTCCGGGACAAGCTTTTGAATCTCCGGATTGATGCCCTGGGATTGGTTTTTCCTGTAGATATAAAATCCACTGTTCCCTTTCTTGCCGAGATAGCCGGCATCGTGAACCGTCCGAAGCAGTGAACTGGATTCCAGATAATCTCCGAATGCCTTCCCCAGGAGTTCGGCAACCTCGGTGGCGATATCGATACCCACTTCGTCGATGAGACGAAACGGCCCCATAGGCATTCCGAATTCTCTGATGATATGATCGAGCCACTGGATGCTGTATTCTTCCTCCGCCAGCAGACACGCCTCGTTCAGGTAAATACCGAGCAGCCGGTTGACCAGAAAGCCGGGGCTGTCCTCTACCACGATGGGAGTCTTCCCTAACTGCCTGGCGACGGAAAATATGGTAGTTAGAGTGGCTTCACTGGTATGTGCGCCCCGAATCACCTCGATCAGGGGCATCCGGTGCACCGGATTGAAAAAGTGCATCCCGGCCACCCGCTCCGGATGCCGGGCCACGCTCTGAATTTCCGAGATCGATAAGGCGGAGGTATTGGAAGCAAAGATACTATTCTCGGGTAAAAATTCCTCTGTTTCCTGCAGCACCTGCTGTTTGACCGTCATATTCTCCGGGACGGCTTCGATAACCAGATCGATCTTTTGAAACCCGTCATAATGGACGGTGCCGGAAATCTGCTCGAACTTTCGTTCTTTTTCCAGGGGTGAGACCTTATGTCTGCGCACCGCTTCATTAAAAACAGATTCCGCATACCGAAGGCCTTCGGCAACTCTCCCGTGGTCAATATCCTTTAGACGGATCGGAAAGTCATGATAGGCAAACAGCTGGGCAATGCCTCCACCCATAACTCCGGCGCCTAACACCCCGATTTTGCTGATTTCACCGGGTTCAACATCGTCGCGAATCCCGCTGCGCTTTTTGGGCCGTTCATTCAGTTGATACACGTGGAGTAAATTCTTGTGTTCCGGAGTAGTAAATAACTTCCCGAATTCCCGGGCCTCGATGTGTAATCCTTCATCAAGTGTGGTACCCAGGCCTTTCTTTATCACTTCGATGGCCTTCATTGGTGCCGGATAATGACCGCCGGTTTTTTTCTGCACATTCTCCCGGGCTTTGCGCCAGATGAAGGATCGGCCATACGGGTTTTTCTCCAGGAGCAGGTTCGTGAAACCCCGCTGTTTCTTCTTCCGGGCGGACCGAATTTTTTTCCCGCCCTTTGCGATAATTCTGATGGCGAAATTTGTAGCATACTGATCCAGCATGGTGTCGGGAACGGATTTATCGATCAATCCGGCTTTCAGCGCTCGATCTGCGGAATAGGCTTTCCCGGTCAGGATCATATCCAGGGCAGTTTGCAGTGAGATAAGACGCGGCAGCCGCTGGGTACCGCCCCAACCCGGAAATAATCCCAGCCTGACTTCCGGGAATCCGATACTGGCGCTTTCCCGCGCGGCCAGCCGGTAATCGCAGGCCAGAATGAACTCAGTGCCGCCGCCCATGCAGTGTCCGTTGACCGCCGCAATGGTGGGAAACGGGAGGTCCGCAATTTTTTGGAAAATGAGCTGGCCGGTCCGCGACTTTTCGGTCGCTTCTTCGGCAGTTGAGATCTGGGCGATTTCATCCACATTCGCTCCGGCGATAAAGCCTTCCGGCTTGCCGCTGCGAAACACGGCGGCTTTGACTCCGTCGAGGTTCACCAGCACGTGGATCAGTTCGTCAAGGGCTTCCATGAACAGTGAAGTGAAGACATTGAGCCGGGTCTCCTGGCTGTCAAACGTGACCACCGCGATTCCCTGATCCGTGAGTTTGTGCGAGATATAATTCTGCATGGAGTTCCCCCTATTCGCGTTCGATGATCATCGCACCGCCCTGTCCGCCGCCCACGCATTCGGCGGCCAATCCGAACTGGAGATCCCGTCGCTCCATCTCCTTCATCAGGGTGAGAACAATCCGGTTGCCGGAAACACCCACCGGATGTCCCAGCGAAATGGCGCCGCCGTTCACATTCAGGATATCTTCGTTAATATCCCCGATGGGTTCGCTGCGGTTGAGGTTCTCCCCGGCAAACTGCCGGGAGGCAAACGCGATTTCATTGGCAAGAACGACAGCGGCAAAGGCTTCGTTCAATTCGATGAGTTGCATAGCATTGAAGGACAGTCCGGCGCGGTCCAGAGCAATCGGTGTGGCAAAGGCCGGGCCCAGTCCCATGGTACGCGGATCGTTTCCGGCGTAGCCCCAGGATCGGATATAAGCTTTGGGAGTATATCCCAGCGATTGTGCCCTCTCTTCGTTCATCACGAGCACTGCGCTGGCGCCGTCGGTGATCTGCGAGGCGTTCCCGGCCGTGACGGTCCCGAATTCCGGATCAAAATACGGACGAAGCTTCCGCAGCGCCTCTAACGTTTGATTCGGGCGATAACCATTATCTTGGTCAACTGCTTTTTGGTTCGTGTCTGGATCGTATACGGCCAGAACCTCCTCGCCCAGGCGCCCCTCCTCCCAGGCAGCCGTGGCACGCTGATGGCTCCGGAGGGCGTATGCGTCCTGGGCCTCTCTGGAAATATTATATTCCCTGGCAAGGACTTCGGCGGTTTCCCCCATGTTCAGGCCGCAGAAGGTATCGGTGAGCCCGAGTTCCAACCCGATCACCGGTTTGAGATCTCCGGGCCGGAAGGCGGCGACGGTTTTCATCTTCTCCGTCATCGATTTGGAGCGGTTGATGGTCATCACCTTGTCATGAAAACTTTTCCGGAATATGAACGGAATATTACTCATACTCTCCACGCCGCCGGCGACGACAATATCGGCGTGTCCCAGGTGAATCATGCCGGCGGCATCTGAGATGGATTGCATGCCGGAGGCGCAGTTCCGCTGAACAGTATATCCGGGAACCTGACGGGGAATCCCGGCTTTCAGGGCGGCGATTCTGGCGATATTCGGCGCATCCGGGGGTTGAGCGCCGTTTCCCATGATCACGTGATCAACGCTCCCGGCATCCAGCTCGGTACGCTCCACAATCTCCCGGATCACATGCATGGCCAGATCGGCGGCACTGACATCTTTGAACGCGGTGTTATATTTGACGAAGGGTGTACGAACTCCCTCAATGATGGCGGCTCGTGGCATATCTTCCTCCTTCCAAACCTCATGGACAGCAGTTCAGTGGTTCTTCTAATGATATTGGTAAATGTAGAGGTCAGATAGTATAGTATCAATAACACCATTCCGGGGACTGGGTTTGATATATTGTATCTCACCAAAGAATAATGTATTTTTTTTCCAAGGATGAGCCTGGTTAAAAAACACAGAGAAAGCCAAGACCGCAAAGGACACCTCGAAGAAATCTTCGGGGCAAAGAGGTCCCCTTGGGATGTGCAATTTTTTATGACTATATCAGGCGATATGAACCATCCGGTCTGTGGTACCGAACGCATCGTGTTCAGCGATTCCTCATGGATTTCCCGGATTGGAATGGAGGATGACAGAAATCTATGACCAGCAAAGAGCTCGAACTGATTCTTCAGGCAGGTCAGGGCCATAAAGTTGAATTCAAGCGCTCTCCCTCCAAATTAGATCGTGATATCGTGGGATTCGCCAATGCTGCCGGCGGCCGGATCTTCATCGGGATCGATAATACCGGTATGGTGGAAGGAGTCGATATAGACGACAGCCTGAAATCCCATATCACGCAAATTGCTGAGAATTGCAATCCTCCGGTGCAGGTCACGCTTGAGGAATGGGAGAATATTCTTATCGTTCACGTCCAGGAGGGCTGGATGAAGCCTCATCGGTTTTCGGCCGGCTATTATCTCAGGAATGGCGCCACCTCCCAGCGATTAACCAGAAACGAACTGCTGCGAATTCTCCGGCTTGAGGGAAAGATCCGGTTTGATGAGATTATGGTTCCGCATTTTGATTTCTATACCCACTTCGATAAGGCAAAGTACGATCGGGTGGCAAGAATGGCGGACATCCCTCCCGGAACCGATATGGATACGATCCTGCAAGGCTTGCATGTGGCTGAAGAGCAAAATGGCCAGTTGCTCTTTAATAATACCGGCGTCCTCTTTTTTTCCAGGAACCTGGCAGACTTCTACTATCACACGGCAGTAGATTGTGTGTTATACGAGGGAACAGAACGAAATCGGGTTCTGGCCAAACGAAGCAACAACGAAGACATTCTCTCAGCGATTGACGGAGCACTTGATTTTATCAAAGAGAATGTGCGGGTGCAAGATGAGCCCTCTGATACACCGGGGGAAACAGGTGCCACGGCGCTCCCATACCAGGCAATGCGGGAAGTGATTGTGAATGCGGTGACCCACAGGAATTATTTTGAAAAGGGTATGAATACAAAAATTGAATTATTCGATGATCGCATCCTTGTGACCACTCCCGGGGGATTGCCTGGCGGAATGTCCGAGGATCAGTTCGGGATTGGGATCCAGCACCGGAATCCGAACATCGCCGGGCTCATGAAAAAGATTGGCTATATGACTGCCACCGGAAGCGGGATTCGGACTATCCAGCAGCAGTTTCAGAAAGCCGGATTGCCGCCGGTTCAGTTCGACTTCAACCAGACCTTTGCCGTCCGGATGCAAACACCGGTACCAGTGGTTACTCAGCGTGAACCGGCGCCGCCGAAAAAACCACTCGCGCCACCCCCTCCAAAACGACGTAAGCGGAAAGAACCGGTGACCGAATCCGGTGCCGCGAAACAAAAGGTAAGGAGCGAGGGATTTTCCGAGCGGTTCGGTGAAGAATTCGGGTTGATCGGCGACCCGTTAGAAAGAAAGATCGCCATTCTGGATCAGGTGGTAAAGGGGCAAACCCTCGATTATGATATGCTGGAAGACCGCTTTGATGTCTCCCATAAAACCATCAAACGGGACCTCAAAGCCCTGAAAGAAATGGCGCTCATCACATTTGTCGGCGCTCCCAAAACCGGGAAGTATGTCTTAACGCAACACGGGACACGAGTTATTGAAGAGCTTTAACCTGTTTTATTAATAACCGGGAAAACGCAGAGATCACAGAGACCGCGAAGGACGCACAGGAAAAAATAGCACACGGATGACACAGAAACAGACAGATGACCACGGATAATCAAAAAGATCGGCCTGTCTTACCAGCCAGGCTCCCCACCTTTAGTACATCCGAGTGATGTAAGTGTTTCGCTGACTCCGAGTCAGTCCGGGGGTTCGGGAGATCAAGATAATCCATGTCAGGAAGGTATATCAACGAATGCCACCCGCTTGCATATGTATCTGCGCTAATCCATTGTTTCCTTGTAAATCTGTGTGCTATTTTTTTTGAGTTACGTGATATAACATTCACACTGTTCAGACATTAAACCGGAAGAAAAGCACGTCGCCGTCCTGCACCACATAATCCCGGCCTTCCTGCCGGAGTAAACCGTGTTCGCGCAGCGCTTTTTCCGAGCCGTGCTTGTCCAGATCGTCGAACCTGTAGACATCCGCTTTAATAAATCCCCGCTGAAAATCCGTGTGGACTTTCCCCGCCGCCTCCGGTGCCGTGGAACCCTGCCGGACGGTCCAGGCATGGGCTTCCCTGGGATTCACCGTAAAAAAAGTAATGAGGTGCAACAGGGTGTACCCGGCACGGATGAGCTTGTGGAGTCCGGGTTCTTTGAGTCCGTATTCCAAGATAAATTCCGCCTTCTCATCCTCGGGAAGCCGGGCGATATCTTCCTCCAATTTTCCACAGATGATGACCACTGCCGAGTCCACACTGGCGGCATGTTCCATGACACTCTCCGTATAAGAGCTGGTCTCACCCGATACGATCTCCTCCTCACTCACGTTCGCCACATAGAGTACTTTTTTTGCGCTGAGAAGAAAAAGCGGCTGTAATATCTCTGCTTCGTCATCATTCAGGTCCAGCGTCCGGACAGGATGCCCCTCAGAGAGATGATTATACGCCTTTTGATGCACGCCGAGTTGCGCTTTGGCCCTCTTATCTCCGGTCTTTGCTTGTTTCACTGCTTTATCCATCCGTTTTTCCAGCGTTTCCATATCCCGGAGATAGAGTTCGGTATTGACGGTCTCGATGTCGTCCGCCGGGTCGATTCTCCCGGTGACGTGGGTGACATTTTCTTCCTCGAAACACCGGATGACGTGCGCAATGGCGTCTACCTGCTGAATCCGGGCGAGAAACTGATTGCCCAATCCCTCCCCTTTGCTCGCTCCTTTGACCAGCCCGGCAATATCCACAAATTGCAGTGTGGTGGGTGTCACAGCTCCCGGCTGGTAAATTTCGGCGATGCGATCCAGTCGGGCATCGGGGACCTCGACCACACCAATATTCGGATCGACGGTACAAAAAGGATAGTTATCCGCCGGGACTTCATTGGAAGTGAGCGCGTTAAAAATAGTGGATTTCCCAACATTGGGAAGTCCGATTATGCCGCATTGAAATCCCATGTCGCAATCACCCGGTCTCTGGCATACTTTTTTCTCTTCGTTTCTTTGAATATAAGGCTTTTTCGCAAAAACAACACAGCGTATCAGAATCCATTGCCCGGAATACCATCCGATATTTGTACGAAACTATTTCTTTTCTTCCGAATTTAATTCACCAGATAATATTTAAACTCTTCCAAATGATATCGTGGCAGTAAAACGAGAGGGAACGACTGTCAGGAACAAGGAATCAGGTCTAATAATTAAGGAGCGTTACCGGTGAGCGTTACAACCAATCGACTTCTCTCTACAGGGTTACTTTTTATAATAATGTTACTGGTCGGCTGCACTACTGCCGAAAACTCGGAAGAAATCTCATCCCATCTCCTGGCAGATCGGCAGGAGAAAGAGGAATGTTTCCTCAACCATGAGCGGTCTCCGCTGACGGAGGAGCAAAAGGGAGCATTCGACGGATTGAATTTTTATCCTGTGGACCTGGAGTACCGGTTTCACACCACCATCCGGGAGCACTCAACCAAAGATACTATCGAAATGGCCATGAGCGCGCAGGGAGAGCAGAAATATATCCGCTGGGGAGAATTCGAATTCTCTGTCAGCGATTTTGAAGGGGAATTACAGGTATATAAGCCGCTGCAATACAGTGATGATTATCAGCCCTATTTTTTCATCCCGTTTCGTGATAAAACCAATGGAGAATCCACGTATGATGGCGGAAGATATCTGGATATTCCCATCCACGAATCCGATACCTATGTGATTGATTTCAACCGGGCTTATAATCCATATTGTGCCTATGATTCGAACAGGTGGAGTTGCCCGCTGCCCCCGGAAGAAAACACGCTGGATTTTCCCCTCCGGGCAGGCGAAAAAGCGTATACGCTTATGACGAATGCAGAATGAAGAAGGAAGAAGGAAAGAAGGAGAGGAGAGGCGGAGCCTTCTTCCGGGCATCAATCCGTCTGCTGAAGCAAGCCGATTTTCAGTTGATGCCGGGACGTGAAGAATTCCCGGTAGACCAGCATTCCGGTGATGATGCTGCCGATGGCTTTTGTCGAGATCAACATGTACATGATGATAATTTGATAGCGAATAGCCTGGAGCGGAGGCGTTCCGGCCAGTATCTGTCCGACCATAATTCCCGGGAGGTGCACAATCCCCACGGTCATCAGGGAGTTGATGGACGGGATCATTGCCGCTTTGACAGCCATACGGAAGCTGAGGTTAATTGCGTCTCCTGTGCCGGCTCCCAGCGCCAGTGCCGATTCGATTTCCAGCCGGCGCTGCTGAATTTCGGAGGCCAGGCGATCCGCTGTCAGCGCCGCACCATTCAGGGCGTTCCCTATCAGAATACCCGCCAGCGGGACGAAATAATCCATCCGTTTTAGGGGATTCACCGGAATAATAAAGGCAAACGTGGTCACGAGCACAATTGCAGTGGTCACCGTGATGCTGAAATACAGGATTGGATAGAGATGAGGAATATGCATCACCGGACGCTTGGTCCCCTCCCAGCTGGCCACGGCGATCATAATAAGCAGTATGGCGATAATGACAGGTACATTTTGGATATTAAACAGCCATTCCAGAACATATCCCACTGCGATCAATTGGGCAAAGGTCCGGATGGTTCCGATGGTCACATCTCTTTTTATGTCTATTCTTTGCCATGCTGCCAGGCCCAGCGCCAGCAGAATAAAGGTGAGGGAGAGGAACAGGTCTGTCCAGGTTAATTCGACATAATCCATAATACTCGGCTTTCTGTTATTTTCGATGCAGCATTCATGAAATTGCTATAGAAACTACGAATGACACGAATAGACACGAATGAAAAATGCAAATATATTATGAAAACGTAAATTACCCATACGACAGAAGTGAATTCTTCGTAATATAAACTAAAAAATCTCTCCAAGTATTTTTTCAGAGTGGACTCATTTATTATTGAGGTAAATTCGTGATAATTCCCCGACGAATCGGGGCAGGCTGTGTTCATTCGTGGTTTCCATTGGAGCCCTCAGGTAAACGAATGCTATAATTCGCCGGCCAGAAATTGCCGGGCCAGCTGGCTGGACTTTCCGGAGAAAAAGGTCTCAGCGGATTCGATAACCTGAATCTGTCCGTTGACCAACAGCAAGACGCGATCAGCCACCGCATCGGCCTCGGGAATATTGTGGGTAACATAAACGATGGTAAGCCCCTGCTCATTCTGAAGATTTTTTGCCAGATGCAGGATACGTTTCGAGGCGGCCGGATCCAGAGCGGAGGTGGGCTCATCCATAAGCAATACCTTCGGATTGGTAATGAGGGCTCTGGCAATCATTACCCGCTGTTGCTGGCCCACGGAAAGCGCGTTCGAATCCCTGTCCAGCAGGGCTGCCGGCAGGCCGACAATCTGCATGAGGGATTCATTGTCAGCATCCAGCGCACCCGAACGGTTTGTGAATTGACGAGGATAATTGAGATTTTCCCGTACAGTACCCGGGAGTAATGCCGGACGCTGAAACACCATCCCCACCGACTGTCGCAGCTGAAACACGTCGTATTCCTTCAGAGATTTTCCCCGGAATAAAATTTCACCATGGTCAGGTTCATCCAGGGCGTTCAGCAGCCGCAGGAGGGTCGATTTCCCCGCCCCGGACGGACCCAGAATCGAAAACGTTTCTCCGTCGGCTATCTCAAAAGTGAGATCAGCCAGAATGAATTCTACATCTGTCTGACGGGGCGGCCGCTTTGAGACATGGTTTAGCTGAAATATCTTCTTGTGGCTGTTTGCATTCATAGAATAATTTCGGTGTTGATATGTGGCACTAATAAACTGATTTGCCCAATGAATTGCAAGGCCAGAAGTGCAAAGAACCGGACGTAGTCAGATACTTAAAGCAGTGCACGCAGATGACACAGATTTGACAGGTGCCCGCAGATTCGATGGTTATTGTTTCATCACGGATTCCGTTGCGTGTGCAATCCCCGCCGTCGCTCTCTCCATGGTATTTTCCAGTATTCTGCGAAGACCTGCGAACTCTGCGTCATCTGTGTGCTTTTTGAGAATTCTCCCTGTGCCCGTAAGTGATTGGGTGCGAAAAGCCCTCTGTTGGTTCTCCTACAGCCTGCTCCAGGGATCAGTGCGTTCCGGCAGCAGGTGTCCATTATTTCCCCGAACTTCGGAGAAGCGCTATGTTTCAGGGACTTCCTAAGACAAAAAAGCCCCGGATTGGGGGCTTTTTCGCACAGAGGAGGAGAATTCTCCGGGATCTAGTGTTGAACTTTTTCTCCGCACTGGGAGCAGTAATGTGCGTCCGGGGGTAATTGTGTCCCGCATTCCGAGCAATAGACGAATTCTTGGGTGGCTACCTCCGCATGTCCGTTGCCCTCCAGATGTTGTTCCGCCTTGACAAGTGCCGCATCCCTGATCCAGGAGTCAATATTCGCATACTGCTGATATTCTTCCTGGTAGGTTTCCTCATCCACTTTTCCTTCGGCAAAGTCGATTTCCAGCTCACTCAGTTCTCGAATTAACGTTTCCGCATCGATATCCTGAAGTCTGGTCTGCTCCGATTTGTCCTGTTTTTTCCGCACTGTCCTGTCCGGGAACAGGGCGACGGCTGTCCCGATGATCATCATCACTCCTCCCAGCCACATCCAGTTGATTAATGGGTTGACTTTAGCCGTAATCCAGACATTCCGTTCCTCATCAAATCCGGCCAGCACCAGGTACAGATCTTCAGTGAAGGTCATGCGGAGCGCCACTTCCGACATGGGTTGATCATGTGTGAAAAATTTCGCTTTTTCCGGATGCAGTTGTCCCACATACCTGCCGTTCTTCCGGATATCCATCACGGCAATCCCACCCCATTTCAGGTCGTTCTGAGTCATTTTGAAGTCGGAATAGGTGAGGTGAAAATTCGCAACCTCCATGGAGTCACCTCTGGCAAGTTTACCTTCTTTCTCTGTATTATAGGCCGACGAGCCAACAATCCCGACGAATATCATAACCACTCCGATATGGATGAGGTAGCCTCCATATCGCCGGTTTGCATTTAGAATCAGACGTCTGAATGCCCGGATCCAACTGTCTCCCGTGCGTTTGATAATAGCTGCGGTGCCCCGTATGAATTCCTGGAGGATGCCAGCCAGCGTGAAGCCGGCCAGGCCGAAGGTCAGCAAAGGGTAGAGTTCGGTGATTCCGAACAGAGTGAGAAGAACCACGGCCGTGGCGCCGGCGGCGATTGGAATGCTGAAGTGTCGCACCAGGTTGGACTTGCTCGATTTACGCCAGGCAATCAGCGGTCCCATCCCCGTAAGAAGAAGTATGAAAATGCCGAGGGGGACGTTCAGGTCATTAAAATAGCTGATGTCGATTGCGCGCTGTTCACCAAACATGAGCAGCGAAGTTAACGGGTACATGGTTCCCCAGAACACTGTCAGGGTCATTGCCGAGAAGGAGAGGTTTGACAGCAGCACCGTGCCCTCGCGGGAGAAGGGCGTTTTGACTTCCTCCGGCGCCTGGAGGGATTGACGCCGGGAAATAATTAAGGCAAACCCGCCGATCAACACAATCGCCAGGAAGGCCAGGAAATATGGTCCCATGGTGGATTCCCCGAAAGAGTGTACCGATTGCAGCACTCCGCTTCGGGTTAAATACGTTCCAAAGATGGTGAGAGCGAACGTAATCAGGAGCAGACTGGCGTTCCAGAACTTGAAGATCCCCCGGCGTTCCTGCATGATCTGGGAATGCACAAAGGCCGTGGCAAGCAGCCAGGGCATCAGCGACGCATTTTCCACCGGATCCCAGGCCCAATACCCCCCCCAGCCAAGTTCGACATATGCCCACTGCGCACCAATCAGGTTCCCGAGCCCCAGGAAAAGCCAGGTGGATAGAGTCCAGGGTCGCGCCTGCTTCAACCAGTTACTGTCGGTTTTCCCGGTGATCAGTGCCGCAATCAGAAACGCGAACGGGACTGTCCATCCGACATAGCCCAGATAAAGCAGCGGCGGATGAATGGCCATCCCCCAGTTCTGGAGCAACGGATTCAGGCCGTTCCCGTCACGTGGCAGGAAATTCAGGGTTTCAAACGGCGAGGTAACGAACAGGGTCAGGCCGTAAAACAGCAGGGAGACGAACGCGAATACCGCCACCATAATAGGCATGAATTGCTTGTAATCTTCTCGGTGGCGATAAATGAATAAGGTCGCAAAGATGGTCACCAGCCAGAGCCAGAACAGAAGCGAACCGGCCTGCCCTGCCCAGAGTGCCGACACTTTGTAATACCAGGGGAGCGCCACGCTGGTGTAAGATGCCACATACCTGTTGATGAAATGGCTGCTCAGTAACTGATACCATAAGATCAGCACAGCCAGGGTGACGCTGAAAAACGACACATAGATCCCGGCTTGCGCCTGCCTGGTGTATAAAAAATTCTGCTGCCTCCATCCCTGAACTCCCCGGATAAAGGTCCACAGTGCCCCGAAGGCACCGATGATGAGCAGAAAAGATCCCAATTGATTCATGAAAACCTCCTGTACAATAACTCCCGGAGGAAAACCGCCCGGAGATTACGTTCCCGTTTGAGAAACCTGGTTCAAATTTTATGCCACAAGATACTTTCAGGTGGACACCGCGTCCCTATATAAGCAGAGAGGGGATCACGCAACAGATGATCGGATAATATGAGAATTTCTCTCCGAATAGTGAGAAGGCCAGTCATCATTCTTGCCGAAATCGATAAGAACGATACGAGAGAAGAATCGATTGTACGATGGCGTCTTAGCTGGCAGGAGCCTGGGAACTGACCTGGTGCTGTCTGATTTTCTGATAGATGATGTAGGCAAGATATTCCAGATCCTGTCGATCGATGGGTTCTCTGATGAATCGTTCGAAGTCTATCTCAGGATTAGGGTAGTATCTGAGAAGATGTGTGATCAGGGCGTCGGCATAGGTCAGCACCAGAGCCGAATCGCGGTATCCTTCAAATGCCTTTTCCGGTTCGTGATGATACAGCGCTAATTCGACTATCTTATCCGAAAAATTCCACCATCGTAACAGATAAGCACCAAGTTCGTTATGGGTGACGTCCTGATATCCCAGCGCCCTTTCGGCTTCGAAGAAAGAATGTTCCGGGTGCTTTTCTTTATGCGCCATTATTGCCCGATAGCGATCCGGGAAAAGTTGCAGAAGGATAATCCGGCCGATATCGTACAGGAGGCCGAGGGAAGTGTCCGTACGTTCGACTCCCCTCTCGAAAATCTGTTTATATAATTCCAGGAAACTATAATTCACCAAGGAAGACCGAAGGAAAAACTGCTGCATGAAATGCTTCTGTTGTTCATTCCATTCAAGTGTATTTTTAATGGAAAGAATGAGCAGGATGGATTGTATGCTGTGGAATCCCAGGGTCATGATAGCACGTTCCAGGGAATTTGTGTTGACGCGGCCAAAGTAGGCGGAATTTGCAATATGGATAATGTTTGCTGTGACTGAGGCATCTTCTTCGATAATTGCAGCAATCTGGTGTGCGGAGGAACCATCTTCCACTGCCTGAATAAATTTATTGTAGATGTCCGGCATTGTAGGCAGGGTACCAATTTTACTGAGTGTGTCTAAAAGTTTCTCCTTCTCCAGATGTTTCTTAATTCTCAGAAGATGTTCCAGCTCATTCTGCAATGTGGCATAATCCCAGGGTTTCTTAAAATAGTTGGAAACCAGATTATCAGAAATGGTCTGGAAGGATTCGACCTCGTCCATGTACCCGGTGCCGATACTTCTCCGAACGGACGGAAACCGCTCCCGGACTGCTTCCAGAAACTCCAGGCCATTCATGTCGGGCATTTTATAATCAGCGATAACCATATCCACCGGCCGGGATTCGAGCACCTCCAAACCCTTCTTCCCGTCCTGAGCGGTGACGACCTGAAATTCCGCATCTGCCAGATACCGCTTGGCGGAATCGAGAATTAATTCTTTGTCATCGACAAACAAAATTGTTCCCAGCGATTTCGGGGAATTCGAGGCCATTGTCTTCTAATCAATGCTGTTGAAGCGCATTGTCTTTCACCTGTGATTTCCTGTTATCAAGCAATCGGCGAGCTGCTATCAGGATCTGTAATGTGAAGTTACGGCGGCAAACCAGCTGTGCATTAAACAAGCCAGATTGCTTGGCAGGACCCTCTCGTTCCGGGAGAGAAGATCCATATATGCCACTGCTATTATCGGTAAATCCCGGAATTGGTTTACTGCATTTTTGCGAGTGTTCAGAAAACAGGGCCCGACACAACATGCTGAACCTGACTGATGTTTATTATGCGTATAACATACCCATAAAATATATTACGGTATATGATCGGCACATTTCATTTTTTCATACGCCTGAGAGTGTTTAGAAAACATGCGTCTGATACAAGGTGGTGCACCTGGCTTCTGTTGAGTATGGAGAGAAGACATAAGCACAATGTATGACGCTATTTGGGCGGATATATTGTATATTTTCTTTGCGTTCTTCTATGCGTTCTCTGTCCCGTCGTCACGGGATCTCTTCGAGGCGTTTTCTAAACAGACTCACATTTTTACAGTTTTTTGTCATATGTACCCGGATTCTGTGAATCATTGCATGAACATTTTCTGCAAAATTCTGTGATCCGCGGATGACGGATAGTATAAAGTGTCCCTCCCGCAGGGACGTTAAGCGGATACCCATTAAACGGAGGCCAGGATGCCCCCGTCCACGTAGATAATTTGTCCGTTAATGAAGTCGGAGGCAGAAGAGGCCAGAAACACCGCCGCGCCTATCAATTCTTCCGGTTTCCCCCACCGCTGCGCGGGAGTGCGTTTTTTCAGCCACCTGTCGAACGCCGGATCCTCGGCCAGCGGTTGGGTCAATTCGGTGAGGAAATACCCGGGACCAATACCATTCACCTGGATATTGTGCCGGGCCCAGTCCACTGTCATGGCCTTTGTGAGCATTTTTACACCGCCTTTGGATGCGGTATATGCTCCGGTGGTTTCCCTGCCAATCTCACTCATCAGGGAACAGATATTGATTATTTTCCCCTGTTTCCGCCGGATCATGGCCTGCACCACGTGTTTGCTTGTGAGATATACTCCGTCCAGATTCGTTGCAATGATTTGCTTCCAGGACGTCAACTCCATATCATCCAGAAACTTCCTCTCAGTCATCCCGGCATTATTCACCAGGATATCTATGGCACCTATCTCCTCCTCAATACCATTGACAGCGGAGGCAATTTGTTCCTCTTCGGTAACATCAAAGGACACACCCGAGACTTCCAGCCCTTCCTTGCGCAGAGCCCCCACCGCGTCATATAGGCGCTCCCGGTTTCGCCCGTTCAGTAGAAGACGGGCACCGGCTTCGCCCAGTCCGCGGGCTACGGCGAAACCCAGCCCCCGGCTGGATCCGGTGATCAACGCAATTTTTCCGGTTAAATCGAATTGTTCAATCGACATGATACACTTTCCCTTTAGCCACTCTTGAGTTGAAGCAGACCCGAGTCCGGAGATTTTTCATATGGACTACCGGTGCCGGATGTCTCACTGCTGAAACTGGTGAGCTTATGTCGCAGCATCTTTGACAGTATCAAGTGAGGTGCTGAGAAGATACCTGAATTTCCCAGCGATTCATGGGCGGATGATGCCGCAGTAGAAAGATCCGGTCATCGGTGGTGCGCACCTTGAAATAATGGAGGATCGGACGGCCGGAAATTTGTCCGCCTTCGTACCAGCGATCCAGAATGTCTTTCACCCGGTATTGTGATCCCTCATACGTGAATTGTACGGGGCGTTCATCCGCCTTATAACCACTGTACGTCTGCATCTCGATAGCTCTATAGGCCACATTTTTGGGACAATAGAACATACGTTAGTTGTCCAGATGGTTAATGATTACCCGGATGAATTGTTCGGTACCCAGCGATCCGCCGATATCTTCGGTCTTTTCACCGGCAGCGAGCGCGGAGTTGTAGGCCCTCTTGATCCGATCGGCGACCGGATTCAATTCCGACCGCTGTTCGGTTTCCGCGAGATGGTTCAGCATCATCACACCGGACATCAGTAATCCCAGTGGATTTGCGATCCCCTTGCCTGCAATATCCGGGGCGGTGCCGTGGACGGCCTCGAATACCGCATACCGGTCGCCGATATTGGCCCCGGGAATTACTCCCAATCCACCGACCAGCCCGGCACAGAGATCACTGACAATATCCCCGTACAGATTTTCCAGAACAAGGACATCAAATTGCCGCGGATTCTGCACGATTTTCATACAGCCAGCGTCGATAATGACTTCCTCGTATTCGATATCCGGGAAGTCCTCCCTGATCTCCCGGGCACACTCCAGAAACAGCCCGTCGGTGATTTTCATGATATTGGCTTTATGGAACACCGTCACCTTTTTGCGCTTACGGGAGCCGGCATAGTCAAATGCCCATTTCGCTATCCGGCGGCAGGCTTTTTCCGTGGCCACTTTCAGGCTGGTGACAACCCCGGGAGCAATTTCATTCTCCTGTCCGCTGTATAATCCCTCGGTATTTTCCCGGATAATGACCAGGTCAACATTTTGAAATGGGGTTTCGACCCCGGGCATGGAACGAACGGGACGCACTGCTGCATACGTATCCAGGGTCCTGCGGAGCGCCACATTCACCGAGGAAAAACCGGTCCCCACCGGCGTGGTACAGGGGCCCTTCAGTGCGACCCCATGAGTTCGAATCGCTTCCACTGTCGAGGAGGGCAGCACATCCTCTCCGGCATTGAGGGCATTCTGCCCGGCCAGCCGCTCCACCCACTCCACCTGCGCTCCGGCCGCCTTCATGATCCGTTTCACCGCATCCGTAATTTCCGGACCAATACCATCACCGGGAATTAACACTACTTTGCGCTGTTCTGCCATGGATGCGTTCCTTTCCTTTTTCCCATATAATGAAGCTATTTAGAAAACGCCTCGCCCCGAAGGGATGCCTTTGGCAAAGAGATCCTCCAAATGAGTCCTTTCCCACAGGGATGCCTTCGGCACGAACCTTTGGGGCAAAGGAATAATAAAAATTATTCCTCTGTATGCCGAAATAATTTTGGGAGGCATACTATAGGCGAAATAAATGTAAGCCGCTGGCAACAAGGTATCTCTGCTCCCTGTTTCTTAAACACCTCTCATATTCAACTTTGATTGTTCTTTCGAAACTAAGATTCACCCGCTGCTGCGTCACGAACTGTGGACCCCAGAACAAATCCGGCGCTGATCAACACCAGATTCTTAATAATATATTGTCCCTCCAGCGTCGGTGCATAGGGGATGTGTGCAAAGACTTCATGGGGTATCAGTACGACCGGGCTCAACGTCCCCAGCATCTGCAGAAAGAGCAGCAAGAGGGTGATTCGCATCAATTTTCCAATGATGAGACCAAGCCCGATGAGACATTCCCATACTGCCAGGATAAGCACCGCCGCCCGGGCAGATACCAGTCCCCCGGTGAGGAGCTCGATGGTATGGCTGGCAATCCCTTCCGCAGGACTGAGCCCGGGAAAAAATTTCAGTACTCCGAACCAGAAGAAGATTACTCCCAGGCTGATACGCAGGAGTAACATCCCGTATTGTGCCATCCATCGTGTGATCTCCCTGTCGGTGCGATCAAACCGATCGTATATATTTTTCATGCAATTCTCCGGATTCTCTAACTAGTTTAATTGCCTTTAAAAATACGAATCTATATCTGGAATTCACCAGTATTATCCTGAAAATAAGATGTTGTTTCTGTGGCAGGCTGTCAATCATATTGCATATAGAGCACAGATCATGTAGTTTTATTCTGGCATTCAAAGATCAGGATTTTCGAATATCTTATGCAATTTTTTATGCCGAATCCCGCCAAATACGGCCTGGCGGATTCGATGTCGCTGGCAGGGTATTATCGGGGAGGACTCTCAGCCAGCGTTCCAGGAGTGTGGTGTGTCTGCTACCGGTTCTGGGCGAGTATGAGCCAAACGGCTGTTACGTTTATCCGGGAAGTCACGTAATCAGTCCTGCCCGGTCTCGATAGAGATCCCTCACCCCCCTGGAAAGCGGGGGGATTCGGGATGACAATGGAGAGCGTAATTGCCGGAGCCGAACGTTGGGAAGATAATACCAAAGATCATTGGACATCTGGTTTCTCAGGCACGGAGCATATACACTGTCATTCCGACCGAAGGAATCCGACGGGTCGGACGTCCGAGGAATCTCTATCAGTATTGCTGCATTCTGGTGTGTCATCAATAACTCCAATCGAGTAGAAACACACCGGAAAAGGGGATTCAGACATTGAGGAAGGTTTTTACCTGAACTGAACGTGAGAGAGAGCGAACTCAATAATGCTCATGTAATAATCTAGTTTTGAAGGGAGGATTGCTTATGAACGGGCGATTGCTTAAACGGCTGGTTCTGCTGGCGCTGCTTGCCATTTTTGCCACCTATTCTGCGACCATTGAAGCTCAAACTGCCACGCGCAGCGAAATTCAAATCCCGGATATTCCCGGGTATCTCACCTTGAAATGTGATTTCCATATGCATACGGTCTTTTCGGACGGCAACGTGTGGCCGCCCATTCGTCCCCGGGAGGCGTGGACGGAAGGCCTGGATGCCATCGCCATAACCGATCACATTGAGTATCAACCCCATGAAGAAGACATCCCTACCAACCACAACCGGCCTTACGAACTATCCAGACCGTACGGTGATGCCGTCCATCTCCCGGTAATCCGGGGTGCCGAAATCACCAGAGATGAGCCACCGGGCCATTTGAATGCTATTTTTCTGCAAGATGTCAATCCGCTGGATACAGAGGATTACATGGATGCCGTCAAAGCTGCCATTGATCAGGACGGAATCGTTTTCTGGAATCATCCCGGATGGAAGCAGCCGGATCGCAAATCCGTCTGGTACGACACGCAGGAAGAAATGTATCAGAGAGGCTGGCTGCATGGGATTGAAGTAGTCAACGGCAGCACCTATTATCCGAATGCCCATCAGTGGTGTCTGGACAAAGATCTAATCATGTTCGGAAACTCCGATATTCATAATCCCATTGGAATGAATTATAACTTCGCTGCCGGAGAACATCGAACCATGACCCTGGTGTTTGCCAGAGATCATTCCCCGGAGGCCATAAAACAGGCTCTGCAGAATCGTCGAACCGCAGTGTACTGGCGGAACACGCTGATCGGAGAAGAAAAATATCTCCGGCCGATATTCGATCACTCCGTCACCCTCCGCTCGCCGGATATTACCCTGGAGGGGACGGATCGCTCCTATGTGCAAATCACCAATCACTCGGACATCTCCTTTGAGCTCAGTGCGGACGGTGCTGTGGAAAATATCCAGGTGCCGGAGAATGTCACGCTGCACGCAGGGAAGACGGTAATATTGGCTGTGAGCGCCACTTCCGACGACCTGTCGGGCAAACGCCAGGTCAGTTTGCCCTATCGGGTCACGAACCTGTGGATTGCGCCCCGAAAAGGATTGCCGATTACCATTGGATTGCACGTCCGCTTTGTTCCGGAAAATTAACTTTCGGGGGCATTTTGGAGCTTTGAGTTCTTGTTTCCTTGCTCTCCCGGCGCAGGAGCATGGACGATATAGCATCGAGTTTTGAATTTTGGAGTTTTGAATTCTTGTAAATTTGTTTTCTTGCCTTCCTGGGTTGCCCCGCCTCTGTTCCGTTATGATCTTTTTTCCGGAGAAAACAGGATCCGATGGTATTGAAATATTTGCAAATAGCATTCTTCATATTTATCATTTCTCTATAGTGAAGGTGAGTTAATGTGACTGGATAATGAAAAACAGGGGATGGGATTCCGGGAAAGGCGCAAGAGCAAGTTGGTGCTGATATATTCGTGCTCAGATGGTGTATTCCGGATTTTCTGAAGTAAATTGAAACAGCAATATGTTCCTGATATCGGAAATACCCGGTTTTCACTCCTGCATTCGGGGAACACTTTTATAATAAGATGGTTGATATCACCATGAGGATCCGCAGCAAAGTTCTCATATCATTGATTGGATTGTTCGCAGCACTCTCGCTGTTCAGTTGCGCGTCTACCGGTACTACCAAACTTACGCCCACGGAAGAAATTCGCAAGGAATACGAACCCCAGGCGCTTCAGGCTGACCTGGAATATCTCTGGGATACGCTGCATGAAGTCCACCCCAATCTGTATGCGCTGGCGAACGAGGATACGCTCCGGAAGAAATACCTGGAGATAGACTCTTCCCTGACTCATCCGATGACAAGAATCGAGTTCTACCTGAGGATCGCTCCGTTAATTGCTATGATCAAGGATGGGCATACCTACCTCTCGCTTCCGTTTGAACCGGATCTTTTGGCCGATTTACGTACGGTCTTATTCCCGTTTGATCTGGTCTACATCGGCAACGAAACCTATATTCTTCATGATTACTCCCGGCCTGAGTCCCATCGCGTTGGTGCGGAATTACTCACGATCAATGGTACTCCCATAGAGCGTATCACACAAAAATTCACCACTTTATTGCAAGGGGAAACCTCTTCTTTTGTCACCAAGTCCCTGGAATCTGATCTGTTCAAAATTTTCTTCTGGATGATGTACCCGGATGAAAGTATGTGGGAAGTCACCTATCGGAAGCCGGGCGAAGAAGTTGTGAGTGAAAACGTCATTGGCATCACCGGCAATGAGATGGTGGAAATGCGGAAACGGCGAACCGGACAACCGCGATATGCTTCTTCGTTGACTGTCTATCCACAGAAGAAGGCCGCCGTGATGTCCGTGCAATCGTTTAAGGGAACCGGGTTAAAAGCATTTTATAAACGATCCTTTCGCCAATTGAATAGCCAGCAGATAGAGTATCTGGTTATTGACCTCCGGGACAATCTCGGGGGAAATACTGCCAATGCTGATGAGTTATTAAGTTATCTCACCGATGAACCCCTGCTCCCGATTTCCAGAGTCCGAATGAAAGTGAGTTCTCATCTGAAACAATATTATCAGCGATATATCAATGACATTTTCGAATGGTTGCAGGTGCATCTTTTCAGTCAGCGACATCAGCAGATTTTTCGGAGCCCGGACGGCGAAGTGATTGAAATTTCCGTGAAAGAGAGTATCCAGCCCCAGCCGAAGCGGAAGCGATTCCGGGGAGAGGTGTTTGTGTTGACGAACGGGCACAGTTTCTCTGCCGGTGCGTATTTTCCTTCGTTCATTCAACATTATAACCTGGGATATGTGGTGGGGGTGGAGACCGGGGGGCTCTCCGGCGGCTCGTTCGGAGAACGCATTCCGGTGCAATTACCCCGAACCAGTCTTTCGGTTGGCATCTCTACCATCGTTTTGAAGAAGCCCCCCCTGGATAATTTCGAACGGCACGGGGTGATCCCGGATTTCACTGTCCAGCGAGATATCCGCAAAGAGGTCACCGGCGTGGATTCTCAGCTGGAACAGACCCTGGATCTGGTGGACTCCAGGGCGTACACCAGGGGGAAATAATCTCCCGCCCATCAATCATTTTCGGTGATCCGGATCCGGTCGCAACAACTTGCCGAAGGTGAAGACCGCTTCTCCGACTTTGCCGGAGATGATTTTGCGCACCCAGGGTACAGCAATTGGACGGAATCCGGATATGGCGAATCCATCACCAAAGCAGGGCAGAGCGGTTCGGGTGAACCTGCCGCGGATGCGTCCACTCTTCGGGCGGACACGGAATACCAGCCGAATTCCGGAGGCGCGGCTATCACCAGAGATATTCTACAGCTGGAACAAAAGCGGATATCGTACCAGAACCTTCTTCGTAAAATTCAGGAGGAATTGTCCCATTAAGCGCGCAATACTGGCTGCCGGTCTTATTGCCTCCTGTATTGTCAGCACCTCAACGGAGCTCGGAGCCTGGGAGGGACAACTTCAGTTTGCACCATATTACGACTCGAACGTAGACGAAAGTATTCAATCACCCACCGGTACCCCGGGAATCAAGTTGCGGGCGAGTGCCGGTGATTCGTATGAACACGGCACACTGCATCTGAATGGGTCACTATTAACACAAAGTTTTATAAACCTCCCGGTAGCCAAGGAATCCAAACTTATTCTGCTGCCGGAATTACGCGTCGCCTATCAGGCGCTTCCGGGGATATCAATACTCGGAGGAGTCTCCCACTTTCGGAAGGCCTATTATCAAAATAACAGGAGTTTTCGCTGGTATGAATGTACGGCTGCACTTCAACATCCGTTCAATCCTCAGTTCACCGGCTGGCTGGAATTCGTATCCAGAGCAACCACTGCTCGATTCCGGGACGACTTTCGCTATGTTCACTCAGAAGTCCAGGTGAGCGGCAGGTATTCTTTCGACCGGCACCTTTCGCTGGACGGCACCCTGTCTCTCCTTCGTATCGAACATAAAGATTACCGCGCCTGGGATCTGAGGAATGAGAGTATGTTAGTACGATTAAGCGATCATCAAAAAGACACCGGGGCTGCCTGCGGATTCCACCTTCAGCACAGAGATAAAATCATCACCGGCCTCCACGGGGGGATTGAACGAACGTTGTCCAACAGTATCATCGGAAGTTATACCCAGTTTTTCCTGCGGGGATATCTCACCGGACATATCGGAAGGACCACCTTTTATCACGTGGTGGTGCAAATGACGCAGAAGACATATCGATATCCCGAATACCATGTGACACGCGGGTACCTCGACCCGGAAAGCCCGGCCCAGAACAGGGCGCATTTTCGTCTGGAACACCTGTTTGACGACCACCTGCGGGGACATTTTCAGGTCAGCTCGCTCCGGAACGAAACGGTACTGCTGAATCGCTACTATGATAAAGTGCTCATTGAGCTGGGGGTCACCTATGACTGGTGAGATCACATGCAATTCCCTCAGTTTTCTGAAGTATCTTTCAGCTTTCTGAAGGTTATTTCGCTTGTCAGTATGTGAGAGATAAAAAAGTCCTCGAAATGAAACTGTCGCCGGAACGAGCAAACCAAATGGTTTTATTATCTTTCAGTTGATATTTCAAGTCCATACTCTTTTATTCCTTCTTATGCCACAGGAACTTCACAACCACCCATGAGCAGGAGTTGAACGGAAGAGACTGCTTTTCGACAATCTAAGGTTTCTGTGACTGTGCCACCCCCGGGATTTGTTATGCGTCAATCCTGCGTATGACAGTGGCACAACATTTGTTTTTTCCACACAGGAAGGAGAATAATGAATAAAGTATTCCTCGTTTTGGTTCTTACACTACCTGCCACCATCTGTTGGGCGCTGCCGGTGATCAGTGATGGCGTTTACTCTCAGCGGGATCTTCATTTCGGGGAAGAAGCCACCGAATTTTGCGCGGAGCGCCCGGCAGACGACAGAAAATTTCGATCAGACCGGATTATCATAAGCCAGCGTACCGGCCGGATAATGGCAGGATCTTCGGTGCCTGTCTATAAATCAGCGATGGTGTATCAAGGGATTCACATCCGGATTGCTCCTGAGCCAGGAGGCGGTGTCAATCAAGGATCGAATGAACGGGTGAATTGGGACGACGCTGTAACGGTGGGGCAAATTGTCATGGCGTTACTCGACCTCGCCGTGCACCCGGCAGATATTATAGACATCCTGCGTTTATTTCAGCAGGAGGGAGTACTGCAAGCGGAACTCGAGATCCGGTAGTCTTCGCTCGCGGTGCTTCTTTGCAGGGAGCAGAAAGAAACCAAGAATGCAGAAACTCAAAACTCCAATACTCAATGTCCAAAAATCAAAACTCGATGCTATATAGTCCATGCTCCCGAGCCGGGAGAGCAAGGAAACAAGAAGGCAAGAACCCAAAATTCCAAAATTCAAAAACTCAAAAGTGCAAAAACCCAACACCCCCGGGAGCAGGTTTGAGGGGGGGAGTGCTTGCCGCTCCGGGCCGCCAAATCGGCCCTCCGCTCGGACTGCCTCGTCGGGAGCGCAACCAGCTCGCTCTTCACTGAGTTAACTTAATAGTCATATAAAAGGATTTCTTGACCGATAGAAACAAGGATATCAATAGGTCAATTCAATGGAGGTTCCTGATGAAATTACAAAGAATTATCGTACTTATTTGTCCGCTGCTTCTTCTCCCATTGACCTGCCTCTGGTCTTCCGAGCCGCCTGCAAAACAATCGGAACAGGATAACAGGGATTTCTTCCAGCAGACGATACTGAATCATTTGAACAGGGCTTCCCATCCCTCCAAGTTTTTTGTGATTCCCACCGGAAAGGTTCTGCGGACCATGGAAGTGTATGCCTCCGGGGGCAGTTTCTATGGCGAAAAAGAGAGTGGAGGTATTGAGGGGAGAATAGGCCTGGGTCTTGGAAACGTGGCTGAAATCGAACTGAGTTCCACCCAGGTGGAAAACCAGCTGACTGGCCGGGAATCACGGTTTCCCTCCCGCACGTTCAAGGTGCACCTAATACCCGAGGCCATGCGATATCACTGGTATATCCCACAGATGGCGCTGCAGCTCCGGTCCGCCGCCTGGAGTGAAGCGATTGAACAGGGAGAGGCGGTCTGGGAATCTCTGCGGATGGGTTTTGCCGATGCCAACAAGGGGTATCAGCTGAGGTCGCTGGCCTTGCAGACCCGGTTTACCACCCTTTATGCCATCGTCGGCTTCGAAGGGGAGTTGGGTGGTTTGTATGGCGGCATGAGTCTCACAGACGTCCGGACCAGGGGCGGGGGGCAGTGGATTTATGATGAAGCAGAAGAAACGATGGATTATATCGAGTTTCCGGCCAAACAGGAGAATATCCTCCAGCCATTCGGCGGGTTCATCATGAATGCCAACGAATCAACCCAGATCCTGGCGGAACTCTCTGCCATCCCGAATCTGGATTACGATGTGAAAAAAAAGGAGCCCTTCATAGATTACGCCTGGGTCGGGATCGCCGGGATTCGCTTTTATATGTTGCCCTGGCTGTCGCTGGATACCGGAGTGCGGTACCTGAGCACGTTCGAAGGTATTGCGGATGCCGATATCAACCTGGCGGTGAATGCCGTGCTGCCGTTGAAAAAAACCAGGTAATAACACGTGCTTCGGAGTTGATTAAAGACACAAAAAGATGTGCAGATTGAGCGAATAAAAATTTGACGATCGGAAATTATGGAATTCCGACAGAAATCAAGAGCGATACCATATTTAATACTCCTGGGCCTCATTCTGCTGGTCCTGACGGGCTTGCCGGAATTCGGAATACTGCTGACCGTCCTCCGGCTGCTCGTCCTTCTGCTGGTGCTTGCGCTGGTAGGAGGGTTGCTGCAGGTGGTAAAACTGTTGAACCGGAATTAGCCGTGAACAGAAAGCGAAGTTGGAATGCCATATTGTTCCGGGCAACAATCGAACATCCGGTGTGGGAAGCAGTGTAAATGAGGTGAGTTGATGGTGGAGATCATGAATAACACATATTATCACAAAGGGAAAACGAGGACAGAGCGATGAATTATCGTGTTTTCGTCATATTATTTATAGTTTTATTTGGGTTCACTCGATGCGAAGGACTCATTACAGGATCAACACCGGAGAAGACGTTGCAACTCACGAAAACGCAGATGCAGCTGGTGGAAGCCGACAACCTGTTCGGCTTCGATCTATTTAAAGAAGTCGCCGGTCATGAGGGCGAGAACAACGTATTTATTTCTCCGCTAAGTGTTTCCATGGCGCTGGGTATGACACTGAACGGAGCGGAGAAGGCCACCTACGATTCCCTGCGAAACGCTCTGGGCTACGCCGACCTCTCCCGCCAGGAAATCAATGAATCCTACCAGGATATGATTGAGCAGCTGACTGAACTCGATCCCAAGGTCGCCCTGGAGATAGCCAATGCAATCTGGATACGGCAGGGATTGCCCGTGGAGCAGCCATTCATCGATGTGAACACGCAATATTTCGACGCAGAGGTAACCAACCTGAACTTTGACGATCCCGGAAGTGTTGACATTATTAACAATTGGGTGGCTTCCGGCACACACGACAAAATCACCAAAATCCTGGACAGCATCCCGCCTGAGATGGTGATGTACCTGATGAACGCCATCTATTTCAAAGGAGACTGGACCTATCAATTCGAACCCAAGCACACCCAGCAAGCCCCGTTTTATCCGGCGGAAGGTGAAGAGGTTCAATGCGATATGATGTCCATTGAACAGGAGTTCCCATATTTCGAAACCGATAACTTTCAGGCTATCGATTTACCGTACGGAGATGGTGATTTCAGTATGGTGGTTCTGCTTCCCAAACCTGATTCTCATCGTTCCCAGCTTATTGAGCTCCTTGATCTGCAGCAGTGGCTGGACTGGATGGATCAGTTTGAGAAACGGGAAGGGACTCTCCGGCTTCCGAAGTTCAGCATCGAATATAAAGCGCTCCTGAACAATATGCTTGAATCCCTGGGAATGGGGATTGCCTTTGATCCCGGCAGAGCCGATTTTTCCGGCATCAGCCAGGAAGTGTACGACCAGGGGAACCGGTTATTTATCAGCGAAGTACTGCATAAAACATTCGTCCGGGTGGATGAAAAAGGGACCGAAGCGGCGGCTGTGACATCTGTCGGCGTCGGGGTGACCTCGGTTCAGCCAGATCGTTTTACAATGGTGGTGAACAGGCCGTTCATCTTTGCCATCCGGGAACGTCACACCAATACTATTCTGTTTCTGGGGGCCATTACCGCACCGGAATGGAACGGATGAGGATCATTGGAATAACCATAAATTTCCTGCAGATTCCTCCGGACCATTGTATGACGGAATGCAGAAGAAAAAATTTGTACCCTCAGCTCTCGGTTCTCATATTAACGTGAAATTTTCGCTGTCGTCTATTACCGGACCTGGGAGTGAACGTCCGAGTTAACTTACGGTATCCGGCAAAGTGGTCGGTTTTTAGGAACCCCCGGGAGAACCCTCCTTGTTCCGGACCTCCTTCTTATCGTATTCCGTCCTCTCTTCTTTAGAATATGCATTGACAATTTTTAGTGGTAGAAGCCTCTTTTGCATGTTATCTTAGGATGAGTATCACCCGGAAGCGGTTGCGGACCATCGGGCGCCTGCTGTTATCTTCATCGGTTGACCTGGCGGGTTAATAACAGGCATCAAGAGTATGTCATGGGAACCTATCTGATTCTGATTGCTGTCTTCTTCGGTATCGTAAGTCTTGTCTTTTTTATCCTTGGTTGGACAACATTGAGGAAAAAACGGATGCTGGGGAGTACGGTCAGCCTGCTGCTCGGAATTCTCTTTTTGCTTCTGGCCGGGTTTTCGGCGTTCCTTTCGGTGTCCGTGCAGGGCTATCGGGCGCTGACCAGGGAGAAACTGATTGCGGTGGTGGAGACCCGTCCCACCGGGCAGGAAACGTTCGAAGCCACTTTTTATTTTCCGGATAAAACCACCTCAAGATTCGTGCTGGCCGGGGACGAGCTGTATGTGGATGCCCATATTCTCAAATGGAAGCCTATTGCGAATGTCCTGGGAATTCATACGCTGTATGAGCTGGATCGGGTGGCCGGTCGCTATACCAGTCTGCAGGATGAGCAAACCAAAATGCGGACGGTCTATTCATTAGCCAGGACGAAACCTGTGAATCTGTTTGATTTACGACGGCGGTATCCTGTTTTCGAACCGCTGGTGGATGCCGAGTACGGATCAGCCACCTTTATCATGGCCCGCAGGAGAGAACAATTTGAACTGCGGGTCTCCACCACGGGTCTACTGCTCAGGAAAGTAGAACTCTGACGCATAGTCGAACCATTGTTCCTCGGTGCTTCAAAAGATGAACAGTAACGTGAACTGAACAACTATGTCCACCCAGATACAATCGGCGGGATTCCATGTGATTCACCGGACATTAAAGAGTCATTGGATTTTGTTATTTATGCTCGTTTATGCTTTCCTGCTCATCGCCGGTTTTGCTCTGACCACTTTTTTCGAGGATACAGCCCCTATTATCTCAGCCGTCAAGGACGTATTTATCCTAGCAGCTGGTATCTTCGGGTTGTTCATTTCCTTGCTACTGAGTATGGACAAGGTCCCGAGTGGCAAAATCTGGGGCAATTCACCCGCCGGGTGTGTATGTATTGGGCTGGGCCTTATATCTTTCGGCCTGCTGAAGTTATTGCAAACGCAGGTTTCGTTCGGAATATATCTGATGTTAATGATCCTCTCCCTGTTCGTTCTGGTGGGATTAGCTATTGAGTATCGAACCCGGAAACAGGGTGTCTTATGTTAGCCAGCTTGAACAAAATAGTCGCACACGGATGACACAGAAGAAACAGCCGGTCCCGATCGATTGTGGATATAGCAGGGGATGCTTACGGATAAAAAAGGATAATATCACGGACCTAATATAATCTGTCTTCCCGAATCTGTTTCCATTGCGGAAGGCATTGCAAGCTGACTGCGGAAGGAGTTTCAGTGTGAGAAAAATTTTGTATATCATATCACTGATCGGGATATTCGTATTCATTGTGGGTTGCTCTTCCAAATTTATCATACCTGAGGAGCCCATCCGGATTACAGTTTCGAATGTGTGTATGCAATCGAATAAACTGGCTGGTTTCATTGCAGAGGAGCAATATGAGCGACTGTATCGGGAGGTGTTCTCTGATTCATTAAAAAACGCAGTGTCCTTTCAAGATTTTTCCCATCGACTACACTCTTTTACCGAAGATTACGGGGAGCTGAAATTGCGGTTTTCCGGAATGGCAAGCTGTCAGCAAATCGAGTCCGACCGATACATGGTCAGTTACGTCCTGCAGTATAAGGATCGGACGGTATTCACCGAGTTTATCTTCAAGGAAGTTGGCACCGGGGAGGATCCGAAGGTTCTGCTGGCGGGCTATCGCTTCATCGATCAATAGGCATTATGAATGGCTAATGCCTCTATTGTCTTCTGTACGTAATTCCGGAGGACAGGGTGCACCGCCGAATATTTTTAAGGAGTCTGCTCGCTGTTCCGGAGGAATATATGCCTTCTGCCCCTTTCAGCTGCCGTTCCCAGCCGTATAATCCAGTCTGGCGATGCTCGCACGCTTAATTCTCAGTGGAGTTGACTGGTTCGTTCCATACCGAATCCTTCCTTCTCTGCACCAATAACGGGAAATGTATCCTCCTGCGGATTAGATGATTGTTCAATTACCAGAGAATTTCTTAACTTGTGTCCCTGAAATAGAGGAGAGTGCCGGACTCTGAGGTATGGAGCGATAGTTCAGTTTGAAGCACGAATTGCGGAGATGCTCGATATGTCAATAGAGAAAGAAACAGTGATTTGCAGAAATGAACTTCAACCGATGGGAGGTTATGTATGAAGAAATTGGGCATGTTAACCGGCGGAGGTGACTGCGGCGGGTTGAATGCCGTCATTAAAGGAGCCGCCTCGATGGCGAATGCCAACGGATTGGAGCTGTATGCCATACCCAATGGGTATGCGGGACTCTATAATCTGGTGGATTTTGATGAATTGGTGCAATTTGATGCCACCCGGTTGGATCAATTTCGGGGCAATCTCGGGGGAGCCGAAACCGGAAATTCCCGGGTGAAGGTCAAAAAAATTGAGAATCCCGATAAGTATGAGCGGATCAAGGAAGGATTAAAGAAGCACGGGCTGGATGCTCTGGTGATCAGCGGCGGAGACGATACCGGCAGTGTGATGGTGGATCTGTCGAATAAGGGCATCCAGTGTGTGCACGCGCCAAAGACCATGGATCTGGACCTCCAGACCTATTCGGTCGGTGGCGACTCCACCATAAACCGGATCGCCAGATTTGTGCAGGATTTAAAAACCACCGGCCGCACCCATAATCGGGTGATTGTGACAGAGGTCTTCGGCCGGTACGCCGGTCATACGGCATTTCGGGGGGGCATTGCAGCAGAAGCTGATTGCATCCTGATTCCGGAGATTCCTGTGGAGTGGGATATTGTGTATGATCACCTGAAAGCGACGCTGACCAGACGGATTCGGGAAACCGACGTCCACGCGGGAACCTACTCGATTGTGGTTGCCGAAGGGTTGCAGAACGCCGACGGTACCGAACTGGTGGACGAATCCGCAGGCACTGACGCCTTCGGGCATAAAAAGCTGGCCGGAGCCGGCAAGTATGCCCGGCAGCAAATCGAACAGCGGATAGAAGAGGACGATGATATCAAGCAATTCATGAAAGAGGTGGGCCTGTTCGTGGATGGGGTGTATGAAGCGCTGGAAATCCGTCATATTGTCCCGGAGCACCTGGTGCGCTGCGGCGATTCTTCGGCCTACGATACCAATTTCGGGTTCGAAGCCGGTGCCGGTGCCGTGTTGCTGTTGATGGACGGGAAAAGTGGTGTGACAGTCAGCGAAGTGAACGGCGGCACCGTTCGGTATATTCCGGCGGAAAAAGCCATCCAGCCGCGCCACGTCGATCTGGAAGAAGTGGCTTTGTATGAAACTATGGGCATAACTTTTGGCAGAAAACCGGAACAATACACACCAACCTTTCAGGAATTCAAGGGGAAGATCGGACGGATCTATTAAGAATATCCAACCCGCGTCCTGTTAAACATACTCAGCGCCCCGGCGAGTGTGCTCTGGCCGGGGCGTTGTTGTTTTTCTTCAGATGACCCTGGCCATGCGTTCCCGGCTCTCTCTACATGAATTGTTGACCTGAGAGTGAAGCGACCGGTGAGAGGAGTGTGTGAGAATTCGCTCATCCATACATACCTCCCGGATTCCAGAGAATCAGGACGGTTGTATGCCCCATGAAAAACCATTTTGAGTTGCCGGGGAAATTTCTTACCGTCCTCTTTGTAATTTCAGGATAAAAGGCGGGGACAAGCAGCCGGAGAGATCAGGAGACAGGAATGAATAAGGGCATGCTGGCAGCCATCGGTGCGTATGGATTATGGGGGGTGTTGCCCGTCTACTGGAAACTTATCCAGACCGTGCCTGCCATTGAGATTCTTTTCCATCGGATGGTCTGGTCCCTGATGTTTCTGGTGGTGCTGCTGTCGATGCGCAATCAATGGAAATGGTTCGTCAGCGTGTGGCAGGATCGGCGGGTGTTGATTTCGTTCACCGGCAGTGCACTGCTGCTTGCTGTCAACTGGTTCACCTACATCTATGCGGTCAATTCCAATCATGTTGTGGAAGCAAGTCTGGGCTATTTCATTAATCCTCTGTTGAATGTCCTTCTCGGAGTGTTTATTCTCAGGGAGCGGCCCCGGCGGTGGCAATGGGTAGCTATCGGGATTGCGGGAGTGGGAGTGCTCTATCTCGCCATCCGGTACGGCCAGCTCCCCTGGATCTCTCTGACCCTGGCAATCACTTTCGCTCTGTACGGGCTGCTGCGGAAAACCGCATCTCTGGGATCTTTGAGCGGCCTTTCCCTGGAAATGATGTTTCTTTTCCTCCCGGCTCTGGGCGTTCTCATTTACTTTGAAAGCGCCGGTATTGCCCATTTCGGGCATGCCAGTCTTTCCATTAATCTGTTACTGGCCTTCACAGGCGTGGCAACGGCGCTTCCCCTGCTGTTATTCGCATACGGCGCACAGCGGGTGCTGCTTTCCACCATCGGAATTCTTCAATACATTGCACCGACCCTCCAGTTTTTGTTGGGGGTGTTCGTGTACAGGGAACCGTTCGACACGGTTCGTCTGATTGGATTCATATTAGTCTGGGCAGCACTCATCATTTATACCACGGATATGGTTATGCTCCAGAGAAGCCGGCGCAGAGCAGACGTCTATGCAGTGGAGTAATTTCACTGTTTCTCTCATATGGGAAGCGGCTAATCAAGCATAAATTGTTCAATCGCCCGCCGCCAGCCGACCGGTCCGCGACCGTGGACTTTCTGCAAATTTGACAGGGCAAGATCTTCCCAGCCGCCCTCGTGTTTTTCCACCAGGATCGGAATATCCATGGCTGCCAGGAGTTCCGTATCGTTCCGGCTGTCTCCCAATCCGATGGTTCGCACCTGATTCCATTTTCGCTGGAACAGTGCGGTGAGCAGGGCGGCCGCCCGGCCTTTATCGTTTGCACCCATTATATGGTAAAAGCGACCCCCGTGTGTCCAGCGCATACCGGTGTGTTCAATGGCAGTGAGGACCCGCTGGCGTTCCCGGTCGGTCAGTTCATTCAGGAAGAGGGTTTCGTCGTACTCCCGTGCGCCCGCCCGCCGGGCCGACTCCCGATCCAATCCGGTTTTCTCCGCGATTCCGGCGGGAGAGAGATCGCCGAATCCTTCGAAATGAATGTGGAGATCCCGGCGTATCCGATCAACCACTGTCCGGAGTTCATTGTACGGAGTACCAAGTTCGATAACCCGGTACTCCTCCGTATTTTTCTGGTATTCAAAGGCGAAGGAGAAATAGTCGCGGGGTATAAAAATCGCCCCGCCGTTCTCAACAATAAAGGGGTCAGTAATCCGGAGGGATTCCCGGAGGACTTCCTGTTCGGCGCGGGTTTTTGCCGAGCAGAAAATCACCGGAACCGTGCGCTTCCGGAGGTGCGCGAGAGCGGGCAGAGCCTCATCCGGTGATTGATTTAGCAGGCCGAGGAGGGTGCCATCCAGATCCGTAAAGACGATTGTGTGTGGCTTGGAATGGGGGTTCACCGGCTGTGTGCGCTCTAGGGTACGCTGTAGGATCCCAGGTGATTTTCGACGATTTCTCTGAATTTGGCGAAATCGGCCGTGGAGGGTGGTGAGATCAGCTTCGGCGCCGGGGGAACTTGTTCATCGTTCAAAATGTTCCGGCGTCTGAGCTGGTCCAGAATAAGCCGCTTGGTTTCCTTGGCACAGAGCGGGGAATGATAGATGGAGCCCAATCCGTCCAGCACCATCTCATGTAAGTGCTCTTCCCCCTTATCTTCATGGAGATGTGGGTTCCGGGATTCAATCTGGAATATTTCGATCCCCTCACTGGCATTTTCTCCCGCCGAAACCGCATGGACGCCGCCATAGTGCTCAAATACGGAGACCAATTCCTGTGGTTCAATGGCAAATCCCGAAGCATACGGGATGACCTCCGCCAGGTTGAGACTCATGGCATGCTCGCCTGCATTCCCGGTTTTAATCACGTCTGTTTCAAAGCCGGTGTTGACGGAAATCATGGAGTTCATGCACTTGTTCGTGATTTGCGAGACGCGTCCCCATTTTTTGAAGTACAGGCCTTCCCCAAGAATTTTCGGTTTATAATGCCACAGGATCCGGACCATAGCATATGGCATTCTTGCCATACTTAATGCAGCGGAATAGGCGCGGATATACTCCAGTACGGTGGCCGGGAAATAATTATCCGCGTCGATAAACCCGATATACTTTTTCCCGAAAAGTTTCGCAAGAAAAATACCCAGGATCATGCCCTCCGCTTTGCCATCGCGCACGATCCCATTGTCATCGAGAATATCCGTATATCCCGCCGCCTGCAGTGATTCTCCAATGTGAGGATCCTTCTGGTGTAAAATATAGGCCTGGTTTTTCGTAAATTGACAGTACTGTTTGAGGGTCTCCTTCTCCATCGCAAATCGATCAAATTGCCTGCGTTCGCTATTGGAAATAACAATCTTCAAGCATTCGTGCGGTACGCCGCTTACCACTCCTTCGAACAGCCGCAGTTTTTCATCCCTGGTGGGGATGATAATGGCCATTTTGTCTTCGATATCCTTAATCTTTCTCTCTTCAACTTTACGGGCGGCGAAGGTTTCATGGAGTTTATTCTCTTTTTTCCAGCCGGAATCTAACTCAAGGACTTTTTGAACGTCTCGCATAATAACAGACCCAAACCGCTCAGTGTAACGAAAAGTCTCCAGCCTCATAAGTTAACTACTCCTTGCGGTTGATCGTTCATCGTGAAAAAATTTCAAATTAAGAATGTTAACTATCATACCAGAAATATTTGTGATCTTTTAAGTCATTTACTGCCAGAATCCCTATCAGGATAATGATATTAGAATACACTCTATTTAAATAATACGATTAATATCGGATAAAGACAACGTACGCAAAATAGAATAAAGAGCTTTGTAGCATTTTCGCAATGGATTTGATCAATTACAACGAATAAATTCAGGCAGATATCGTCTGTATAATTTGGGAGAAAATACACACCTGGCTGAACCCCGTGGAGTACTGAAACCTCCTGTCTCCGAATGAAATGATCCTCCCATTGGAAAGATTTTGAAAGCGAATGCAGATAACAGCGGGCAGTTCCACAGGGTGAATGCAGAAAAAAGTGGTCCCTGAGCCGTGGGGAATGACCAGGGCAAAAGCCGGAATGTTCATATTCAAAGAGGGAGAGATTGCATGATGGTGACCAGTATTATCGAGCTGTTCAATGCCCTGAGTTCCCTGGGCAAAACCGGCAAAGCCATCGCTGAAATAAGCAGAAACAAAAAAGGCGATTCCCGGGCGCTCCTGGAAGAAATCAAAACCAACGCCACGCTCTGCTGGATGGTTTTGGAAAAGGAGACCGCGCCCCTGAAAGCGGTGCCCCGGTTCAAAACAATTGAATACGACAGGCTTCTTCGCAGTTCTTTTAGTTTCAACAGATTGAACCGGAAAAAAATCACCGGAACTGAAGCGATTGCAGAGACCGAGTTAGGGACTTTTATAGGGAAGGATACCGCATCGCTGGTGGAAAACATCTATGATAAAATAAAAACTCTCAAACAAATCTATGAAATAGACAGGGAGAATCCGAAAATTCGGTGGCGGGTCCGGATTATCAATCTGCAGAAAAGGATCTTGCTTCTGCTGCATCATTTACGATATTAGAAGAAGAACCATAATCACCCGGTTTAGCAGGAGGGAGCAAAAACCAACCAGGTGATTATGGAAACGCAGCTTTTTCATACCAAACTTCATAGTCAGCGCAGCCGAGATAGTTCCGATATTTGACCCTCATTCTTTACTGCCAGCATCACTGGTGTCCGGTTATAAATCAAATAATTTCAATTGGTTGGTAATATCGAGGCCTGAGGTTGTGTAATCAGTCTCAATAACTAGTTGTAAAATATCAACTTTTTCAAAGACGGTCACACTGATAATTCGTAAAAAGTGCAGAGACTGATATCCGGCTCCCGTTCTTTCCCAATGATCGCGACCAGCACATACACTGAAACAGCAATCCAGAGTTGCGTTTTCACCGCGTTGGCAGACATGCCATAAAGGGCGCGGACGAGGGGCAAGGGATTCTTCGGGCCAGTATATTCCCTCAATGCGTGCCGGGCAGTACACCTGGCGGGTTGTATTCTGCCGAGTCTTTTTTGATTGTGGAATCGTTCAATTAGCTCTTTAAAAGGGTCTCTGTTTTCTTTATAATCAACAAAAAGGAAAGTTTATACAGTTATGAAAGTTCTGCTGCTTTATCCCGAGTTTCCGGATACCTTCTGGAGTTTCAAGCATGCGCTGAAATTTATCCGGAAGAAGGCCGTTTCACCGCCGCTGGGACTGCTCACCATCGCTCCCATGCTCCCGGATACCTGGGAGAAGCGATTACTGGATTTGAATGTGACCTCATTGACGGAGGATGATCTCACCTGGGCGGATGCGGCGTTTATCAGCGGGATGACCGTGCAGCGGCAGTCGGCGCACCAGGCCATTGAGGCCTGTAAAAACGCCGGCCTGACAGTTGTTGCCGGGGGGCCGCTGTTTACCACCGAACATCAGGATTTTAACCAGGTGGATCATTTTGTCATGGGGGAAGCGGAATGCTCGCTTCCGCCTTTTCTTGCGGATCTGCAGGGAGGACAGCCGGAACAGATATACAGCTGCGAGGGCCACCCTGACCTGGAGAGCACACCCATTCCCGAGTGGGATTTACTGGATATGAGGCAGTACAGCTCCATGAGTATTCAATATTCCCGGGGATGCCCGTATCACTGCGAATTCTGTAACGTCACGGCTCTCCTGGGTCACCGCCCCCGGGTGAAATCGGCGAACCAGGTTCTCGCCGAACTGGATGCCCTGTATGAGGGGGGATGGCGGGAAGGGATCTTTTTTGTTGACGACAACTTTATCGGGCATAGAAAACACCTGAAAAACGATCTGCTGCCCGCCCTTGTCGAATGGCGGAAAACCCATCAGGAAATCACCTTCTATACCCAAGTGTCCATCAACCTGGCCGACGACGAATCCCTGATACACATGATGACGGAAGCGGGGTTTAACCAGGTGTTCGTGGGGATCGAAACCCCGGATGAGTTGGGGCTCAAGGAAGCCAAAAAGAGTCATAACCAGAATCGCAACCTGCTCAACGACGTCCGGAGGCTGCACCGGGCTGGTCTGCAGGTCCAGGGCGGGTTTATCGTGGGCTTCGACAGCGATTCCCCTTCGATTTTCGAGCGGCAGATCCAGTTCATTCAGCGGAGCGGGATCGTGGTCTCCATGGTGGGGCTCCTGCAGGCTCCGGTGGGGACCAAACTGCACGAGCGGCTGCAGAAAGCCAAACGATTGCTGGGGAACACGTCGGGAGACAACGTAGACGGATCCACCAATATTATCCCGCTTATGGGACTGGAGACACTCCGACAGGGCTATCATTCCATCATCCGCACCATTTACTCACCCAAACATTATTATCAGCGGGTGAAGACATTTTTACAAGACTATTCCCCGTCTCTCAGCGGGATCCCTGTGGATGGAGCCCATATTATGGCCTTTCTGCGAAGCGTTTATCATCTGGGGATCAAAGGGAAGGAACGGCTTCAGTACTGGAAGCTTCTGGGATGGACACTCCTCCGGCGCCCGAAACTTTTTCCGACGGCGGTTACTATGACCATATACGGGTATCACTTCCGGAAAATCGCCGAACTGCATGTCTTATAGTCAGCCGGCGGATCAGCGCATCAGTAAATCCGGTGGCCGTGAAACGCTCCTTCCCATCACTGAAGTCTGCCTGGAGACAGTGCTTTTCAGGCTGGCTGGCATCTTACGACCCGAAAGAATGTTCACCATAAAAGCGTATAGTCAATCTTCAGCATGAAGACGTTGGTGGGATAGATACCGAAAGTATCCGCTACCTGGTCTTGCAGGGTGACATCGTAGGGCGACGGGACATCCGGATCCAGCAGGGGGCTGTTATGGTCGCTTCGTCGGCTCTGTGACCACACCAGGTAGAGTGTGGATCCCGGTTGATACTCCCAGCGAATTACAGCATTAAGAATGTAGCTGTGCAGAGAAAAGTCCTGGCGTTTCGGATATGACGGGAACGCCTGGATCTGATCGGGAGTGGTGAGCACGCCGGGGTCGGTATATTGGCCCCGGGCCACGAACAGCTGGCTGAACAGCTGCAGGGAGAGATTGGGATTGAGTGCGACCTCTCCGCGGAACTCAAAATTGAATTCCCGGGTGTTCCTGCGGCCGAATACCGGCACGTAGTAAACACCATCGGCAGCCGTATCCATGATGTCGTCGAGTTCCCCGGCACCTTGAAAAGCCCGGTATTGTGACGGATCGACCTCAGCCGGTTCTACATTGGATGGTCCGATAGACCAGGTACCGTCCTGTCGCCTGATCGGTTCGTTTGCCATCCAGGCCTCGATGTTCGAATTCCGGCCGTGTTCGATTTCTCCCCCCAACCTGATCCGGGAAGAAAGGTCCCATCGGCCTTCAAGTTGTCCTTCCATCTTAGTTCCGCCGATCCCGGTGGTGCCCAAACGGAACCGGGGGGATAACTGATATCGCTTCCGGGAGTCGCTGTCGAATCCCAGGCGCAGCTCCAGTTCGCCGGGATTTTTATAGGGGCCCAATCCCCGGGTTTCCCGGATATCGTAACCTCCGATATCATCGGGATCCAGTCCGATTGAAATGCTCTGGTAGGATTTCAATTCCCAGGTCGTGAAAATGATGCCCCCGAATCCCCGGTTTAATCCAGTGGAATAGGCCCAGAGATTGGAAAGAAACCCGAAGACTTCGGCCCGCCGGAACGGTCCGAACGGCTGATTGTTATTCAGCAGGATATGTCCACCGATCTGGGTTTCTATCAAATCATTCTGCCGGATCTGCCCCACATCATTCAGGTCCAGGTTATCGGTATAAATGATAGCCCTGCTGTTGTAGGTAATATTCCCCACTTCTTTGCCGAATGCAAGGCTGCCTCCGTATCCTGTTTCTGACTGCCAGGCGTCATTGATGGCAGGCTCTTGTGATCGATTCTGCGAGAAGATCCCAAATCCCTGGAACTCATAGACTTCATCGTCGAACCGGAATCTCCAGTCCGCTCCGCCTGTCATGCTCCGTTTCGAGAGATCGTTGGAAGGGCCATTACTGTACCCGGTCAGCATCCCCCCGATGTGTGAGGTGCCCGAGAAATCGCGGCGCAGGCGACCGGCCATATAATATCGACCTGGCGTAAACTCCCGGCCGGTGGCAGCTCCCAGGAAACCGAACGCGTAATCATTTTCGGTGTGGCCTGTTAATTTCAGGGCGCCAATGATGGGAGAGATTTCCCCGCCAATCCGTCGGGTATAGAGCGTTTTTCCGTCCCGGCCCGGCAGCTCGAAGTCAAAAATATCCACGCCTTCCAGGAAGAAGGGGCGCTTTTCCGGATAGATGGTTTCGAAGGTGGTGAGATTCAGCACCGCGGGATCGGATTCCACCTGGCCGAAATCCGGATTGACGGTGGCGTCCAAAGTCGTTCCGGAGGTCAACCCGATTTTGAAATCCGATCCGATATCAAATGTCGCCGTCTCGGGATTCAGGCCGGTGACCTTTTTAGAGAGAGTATAAGGTATGGTCTGCAGATTTCGCCGGGGCTGGATCTCTTCTATCCCCCGGAGCAAACCGTAATGGGTGACATAATCGCTGACGCTCCGGGGAATATGGGTCCACTCGGCGATTTCACTTAACCGCTGGATATTGCGATGAAAATTCAGTCCCCAGATCTGGGACGATTGTTTCGGAAAGCGCAGCATGGCATAGGGGATGGCGATCTCCGCCACCCAGCCCTCCGGAGTGACCCGGACGGCCGAATCCCACACACCGTCCCAGGAGGTGTCGAACGGACCTTCAGCATTCGGACCGCGTCTCATCCTGTGCCGGTTGGTGATGATACCGTCGGCCTGGACGCCCGCGGCACTTACGGCGAAGGTATAGGCGGTTTTCCGGTTCAGGCGCGAATCGATAGAGACCCAGAAGTAATCCACCTGATCGATCTCATCGCGCCGGGAAAACAGGTCCGCAATGCGACCCGGCTGGGGGTCATGCAGCAGGGCACCGATATAGATCTGCTGGTTATCATAGAGGATCCGGATTTCGGTGGGGAAGGTGGGCTCTGCTCCTTCATCGGGTTCGAACTGGGTGAATCCGGATGCCACCTGCGCCCGCTGCCAGGCGGGTTCATCCAGATTTCCGTCGATAGTTATGGCATTTGAAATTCGGAATGCGGTCACGGCAGGACGTTCCGGAAGTCCTGACTTCGCCTGAGCGGCTGCATCGGACGGCTGACCCAGTCCAACAGTTATCGCCAGACTGATCACCACCCATACTCGAATTATCCGGAAACACGTAATGCTGTAATACTCCATTCACTCTACTCCACTTCATTCCATAATCAGCATTTTACTGGTCACGTTCTGTAATGTATATGTGCGTATGTTATTAAAAGCTAAGGTTCCATCGGTAGAGCAGCACAGTAAGTTGAATATAATATCAACCCAAAAATGTATAAAAGAAATCTGTAGAAAATCTAATGTGAGGAAGAGGTTTCCGTTGAAGCGCTCTTCGTTACAACAGAGATTTATGATACGAGATGGCCTTTGTGAATAAATCTCGGAGGTGATTTCACCGGGGCCCCTCGACCTTACAGCCTACCTTGTTTCCGGAACTGATGAGACCCCATCCTCACTGCAGACCGGTGAGAAAAGCAACAGAGAGATGGAGTTCAATGTTAAGCAGGGAGGGGCATAGAAAATAATGGTTGACCCTCGGCAACGCTTCCAAACAATAACCAGCCAATTCAGAGGAGAAAACGATTGGTTGGTGCCCAGGCCTCCTCAGGGCATACGTTCTCTCTTTCCGCCGAGTCTCGAGAGCAATGCACCGTCCCCGGTATCGGAACTCACTTCTCTGGTCCCTTGCCTCTTGAACTGACAGATGCATAATATTCGGCGAGAAAGGGAGGATGCCTGCTGAACTGGTTAAAATTTCACTTTTCCGTCTATCATTTACCATATACCTTATATCCTGAGTTTAAGATCCGACAGAATTTTGGAGAGAAATGAGTCTATTTAGAAAACGCCTCGCCCCGAAGGGATGCTCCGAAGGAGTCTCTTCCAGGCCTTCGGCAAAGAGATCCCGTGACGACGGGACAAAGAAATTAGAACATATCACTGCCCAAATCTCGCAATGAATTTTGAATATGTTTTCTCTACACAATAAACATAAGTCAGGTTCAGCATCTTGTATCAGAACAATATTTTCTAAACACTCTCAGAGAAATGGTTACCCGATTCAGATGATTTTATATGAGGATTGTCTGTGAGTGCACAGAAGAGTTCCGACGAAATGATTACCGCGCACATCATTTCCCACAATCACTGGGACAGGGAGTGGATTTTCCGGGCGCATTATGTTAACCAGTGGATTCCGCCGTTCATGGAGAAGTTGATCAGGATGATGGACCGGTATCCGTCGTATAAATTTGTGCTGGACGGACAGACCCTGATCCTGGAAGATTATTTCGATCAATTGCCCCCGGCGGAAGCCAGGGAAACCCGGAAAAAGTTACGCGGATTTGCGGAGGAGGGACGGCTGATGATCGGTCCGGCCTATTTGCAGCCGGACTGGGGATTGGTCAGCGGGGAGGCACTGGTGCGGAACCTGCTTATCGGGATGCGTATGGCGGAGGACATGGGCGGGGCCATGAAGGTGGGGTGGATGCTGGATAACTTCGGCCAGATCGCCCAGGCGCCCCAGATTCTCAAAGGGTTTGATATTGACGGTGCCTTTGTCTGGCGCGGAGTGGACATGCCGCCGGATGACCTCAGAACCGAGTTCTGGTGGGAGGCACCGGATGGTTCCCGCATCCTTGGAATTTATTTGCTGGATAGTTACCGGAATGCCATGGTGCTTTCCTTAACCGAAGATATCGCCATGGATCGGATTATCACCCACACCCACGTGCTGGCGCCATTTGCTTCCACACCCAATGTCCTGCTGATGAACGGATATGAACAGGTGCCCTGGCCGGATAATGTGCTGCCGATTATCGAGGAGTTCAACCAGCGGAAGGAGGCCGGTATTCGCCTGTTTCAGAGCACCCCGCCGGAATACCTGGAGGCCGTTCGCCTGCACGATCCGGATCTGCCCGTACTCGGTGGCTACCTGTACAGCGGGAAGTACATGCCCATCCTGAAGGGCGTGTTCTCCAGCCGGAGCCAGCTGATCGGACAGAATAATGAGTGCCAGCGGGAATTAGTTCGCTGGGCAGAGCCATTCAGCACACTGGCCTGGGTATTCGGCAGCGAATATCCGGGACGCACCCTGTTACGCACCTGGAAGACACTGTTGCTCAACCATACCCACGACGATGTGTGCGGCTGCAGCGTGGACTCCATTGCCCGGGATATGCAGGATCGATTCGCCCGGGTGCGGCAGACGGCCGGTGATCTGGCCCAGCGCGCCTTCCGGAATATTGCGCAGATTATCGATACCTCCAGATATGAACATGCACTGCCGCTGGTTGTCTTCAACCCGTCTTCCCGGGAACGGGGACACGTGTTCGGTATTTCCATGGAAATACCTGACACCGTTGACCGCTTAAGCATTGTGGATTCCCTTGGAGATCCCGTGCCTTTTCAGATAGCAAGCCGCCTGGATGATCGCACCGACCTCTATCTGTTTGCCGGTGAAATCCCCTCCCTGGGTTATAAAACCTTTTATGTGAAGCCAGGTGAGCAGGAAAAAGTGCCCTCCCGGACTGTGACTGTCTCCGAAGAAGAACGTCTGATGGAGAATGACTTTCTGCGGGTCACTATCAATGAGGATGGGAGTCTGAATATTCACTGCAAGAGTACCGATGAGGAGTATACGGGATTGGGCTATTTTGAGGACAGCGGCGACTGTGGAGATACCTACGATTACTCGTATCCCGGCAATGATCGAATAATCAACAGCCTGGATCATCCGGCAAAGATTCGGGTGGTGGAATCCGGCCCCCTGCTGGCCCGGATCCGGGTGGAGATCACCATGGAACTGCCGGTATCCCTCTCCCCGGATCGCACTTCCAGGAGCGAAGAAACCACAGCATACCCCGTTGTAACATTTGTGGACCTGACTGCCGACTCCCACCGGGTGGAAGTCCATACCTTTGTGCGAAACACGGTGAAGGATCACCGGCTCCGGATCCTGTTTCCGACGGATATCGAGACGGACCATTCCTATGTGGAAGCACCGTTTGACATTGCTACTTTTCCCATCGATACCGAGTTAACCATGCCTGAAAAGCCAGAGAAGATGAAGGATCTCATGATTGCAGGCCATGATGTCACGCCTGTGAACACCCATATCATGCAAAATTTTGTGGGCCTCTCGGACGGGAAAAGAGGTCTGACCATCGCCAGTAACAAACTGGGAGAATACGAAATACTGAACGCCCGGAATACGGTGGCGCTGACCCTGATCCGCTCGGTGGGCTGGCTGGCGCGCTCGGATCTCCTGACCCGGGTCGGGGATGTGGGCCCGCATATCTTCACCCCGGAAGCCCAGGAAATCGGCGATCATGTCTTTACCTACTCCATCTATCCGAACCGGGGTGATTGGCTGGAAGACCGGCCGCATTTTATGTCGGACAATCAGAACATGAAGTTTCGGGCCGTACAGACGGATGTCCACTCAGGCCCGCTGCCGGAGGAATACTCATTCTTTTCCTGGGCTTCCGAAGATCAGGCCGTATCCATGCGCATGACCGGCCTGAAGCGGGCGGAAAGCCGGGATGGCGTGATCATGCGCTTCTACAACACCACCGATGATCCGGTCCGGGGTACCCTGAAAATCAAAAGCGATGTACTCCGCGCGTTCCGCACCAATTTAAATGAAGAGGAAGAACAGGAACTGCCGGTCCATGAGAACACCATTGAAGTGGAAGTCCGGGGGAAAGAAATTATTACACTGAAGTTGGTGGTGGAATTTCAGGCGGAGCTATACAAGCGCGCCACGGAGGCCACGAACCTGTTGCCGGAGCTGCAGATGGATCCCCAGCTCCCGCCGGTGGATTTACCCCAGGTGATCACCAGGCAGGAGGTGGAATCAGAGCGGCAGCGGTTCAGAGAACTGGGCCGCCAGCTGACGGGCATGCGCAATAAAGCCTACCGGAAGGAGGATGAGATCGAACGGAAAGCCACCCGGGATCTGGCGAAGCTGGCAGAGCTGCAGGATCTCAAGACCAAAGTATCCGCGTTAACCAGACAACATTACGAAGCCCGGGTCTCGGTACTCGAAAACGAACAGCTCTACTGGATGTATAAATTGGAGCAGGAACTGGGAGAAATCGGCGAGGAACTGAACTGGGCCCGCACCAAAAAGCGGGTGTATGAATATCTCTCCAACTATTACCAGATACAATTGCAGAGAAAGAACCACAAGCAGGATGGTGATCAGGTATGACACGGAGAGCGCCCGTACCGCATTCGGCCGGAGTGATCCTCACGTACAAATGTTCGGCAGCCTGCCGGCACTGCATGTATGCGTGTTCCCCGGAATGGCAGGCGGATTGGATGTCCGATGAGGATCTGGAGGTGCTGTTTTCCCGGCTGGCGGACACCATCCAGCCCGCACCCTGGGGCGCCGATTCGGTGGGCCTGAGTTCCGGACTCCATCTCACCGGAGGCGAGCCGTTCCTGAATTTTCAGCGGCTCCTGCAGGCCACCATCATTGCCGCAGCGTACAGGCTCCCTTCCCTGTTTGTGGAAACCAACTGCTCCTGGTGCACCGATGACCAGACCACCCGTGACAAGTTGTATGCCTTGCAGGATGCCGGTATGCGGGGCATCATGATTTCGGTGAACCCTTTTTACACCGAGTATATCCCCTTCGAACGAACAGAACGGGCCATTCGTATCAGCCGGGAGGTGTTCGGAGACAACACCATGGTCTATCAGCTGGAGTATTACCGCCGGTTCAGGCAGCTGGGAATCCGGGGGACTGTTACTTTGGAAGACTATATCGCCAGAGCCGGGGAGAAAAATCTGACCAGCCGGGTGGAGATGTTCCTCATGGGGAAAGCCACCGACGCGCTCAGGAATTTTTATCCCTCGTTTCCGGCCCGGCGCTTTTTACATCAGCCGTGTCAGCCGCCGTTTCTGCGAACCTGGCACAACCATTTCGACAATTACGGCAATTACATGCCAGGCTTTTGCGGTGGGATTTCACTGGGAGATTGGCATGATCTTGACCTGCTTCTGACAGAAGGGATGGATCTCACGGAAAAACCGGTGCTGCACTACCTGGTGGAGGATGATTTCGAGGGCTTGTTCGATTTTGCCCGCCATCGTGGATACCGGGAGAAAGAAACCGGGTATGTGAGCAAGTGCGACCTGTGCCTGGATATCCGGCGGCATCTGCATGATCAGCGGAATTATCCCGAGCTGGCCCCGGATGAGTTCTATCGACATATTTAACGGGACGTGGTAGTGGTGCCCTTCCAAGACATCATTGGAAAGTATGTGGAAGCGGATGAGATTCAGAAGTCAAAGAGTATAGCACGCAGATGGACACAGTAACAAAGGATAACTACAGATTCCGCCCCCTTCCCACATCCGAGGTTCATTTTGAAGAAATCTCGGGATAAGTATATGAGAACGGAAACACTGCGGAATGTGCGAATGTCATGAGAAAAACGCTGAAACGAGCATTGAATCTCTGACTGAGATCTTTCAATGCCCGGTGCAAATCAGATCTCACCTTATGTACTTATATCCATATGTACCAATATCAACGCGATGAAGGGTTTTGTTTATTGACAATTTTTTAATCTGCGGAAATCTGTTTAATCCGCGTCATCTGCGTGCTTTTACACCAATTTGTTATTATCTGCTCGGATCACCTCGATCCAGCAGTTTCCAACCGCCCGGTAACAAGATTGTGGCCAGTGAAATTTTCATGACTGCGCCGGGGAGAAACGGGAAGAGCCCCACGTTGAGAAGCTGATCGCCCGGCACGAACTGCACCAGCCAGATGAGCCCGGCAAGATAGATCATACCCGTTCCCAGGAGCATCATGGCAACGGTTGAGATCATTGCTCTGTCCCAGCCCTGCTCTGCCAGAACTCCCACCGCGTATGCAGCAAACACAAATCCGAGAATATAGCCGCCGGTGGGACCCGCCAGTACGGCCGGACCGGCCAGGCCTCCGGCGAAGACCGGCAGACCGGCGACACCTTCCAGGATATACGCAACCATGACCGCACTGCCCCGCCTGCTCCCGAGTAGAGCGCCCAGCAACAGGACACCGAACGTCTGCCCGGTGATGGGCACCGGACTGAATGGCAGCCGGATGGTCAGCTGCGCCAGTAATGCCATCAGGATACTGCCGCTGATAACCAGGGAAATATTATAAATTATGCTGTTCGTTTTTGATTGTGGTCGGACGATATCCGCATATGTCATGGTGTTGGCTCCTGCTATCCTTTTTTTAATAGGTGTAATTTACAGAATTCCCTGGAAACTGAAATCACTTTTTCTCAGGACCACGCTCCTGCCAGAACAGATCTCCGCCGGTCACCGTAATGGTATCTCCTCCGGATGGTTGCAGGACGGCCGCCCCGTCCGGAGAGACGTCCCGAAATATTCCGTCTCTGGTTTTGTCATCCAGCACTATTTTGACCCTGCGGTTCAGATGAGCACACCGCGCCTTCCATCGGGCGATCATCTCCGGCGTCTCACCATTCATAACCTTCTGGTACCATTTCTCCAGTGATGTGATAAGGCGCGCTGTCAGTGGATTCCGGTCGATCGTTTCGTTCAATTCGGCGGCGAGCGACGTCGCCGGATACAGCAGTCCTGCCGGGAGGGTCTCCGGCGGCTGATTCACATTACAACCGATGCCGAGTACCAGTTTCAGAATTTCCGGTCCCCGGATCTGGCTTTCGGTCAGAATCCCGCACACTTTTTTCCCGGCGATTAATACATCGTTCGGCCACTTAACCTGCCCATCGATGGCAAGGTGTTCACTGAACGCATCAGTCACCGCCACTGCTGCTGCGAGGGTTATGATCTGAATGGCATGCAGCGGTCGTTCCGGTGTAATCACCACGGACATCAGAATATTTTGTTCCGCCTCCGCGTACCATGAGCGCCCCATCCGGCCTTTTCCGGCAGTCTGCGCTTCTGCCAGCACCACGGCCCCGTGCGGCAATTCCTCGCGCCTGGCGTAATCATTGGTAGAGTCAACCGTGGGTAAGATAACTATGGTTCGGCCCAAGATATTGGTTTTCAAATATCTGCGAATTTTTTGATCTTCCAGGACCACCATATTTTTTCATTCCGGCTGGCGAGCAAGGACGGGGTGCGAAGAGACGCCTTGTTCCTTCAGAAATTCTCGGACTTCAGGAACCACTGGAAGCCTGGATCTGGAACCGAAATATTGCACACTGATAGCGGCTGTGGCGGCGGCAAACTGACCGATGGCTTTCAGGGGCCATGCCTGCAGAACACCAAACAGGAAGCCGCCATGATAGACATCTCCGGCTCCGGTGGTGTCTGCTGCCTGTACTTCAAATGCGGGGATATACACGGTTCTGCTCCCGTCAGCGAGCACACTCCCATCCGTCCCCATGGTGACGCCGGCAATGGTTCCGTGTGCTTTCACCAGCTGCCGGCAGGCACTCTCATAATTGGAATGCCCGAAGTATTCCCGGGCAAAATCAGCAGAGACCACCGGATACTCGACCAGGGGCAGGAGATCTTCCGTATGTTCGTGAATACTGCCGGCATCCAGCATTACTTCGGCTCCGTATTGCTTCGCCTGCCGGACCAGCGCAATGATAGTCGGTGACGGACGACTGTCGACTGCAATGTATCTTGTATTTTGAGTCAGACCTTCCGGCACCTGCTCGGGGAGTATCTCTGGTATATCCCCGGTATTCTGCACCACCGTCCGCTTGCCGGTGTGTCCCTCCACCAGAATGTGCGAATGCAGCGTTTCAATCTGCGGGTCCAGCCGTACTCCGGAAGTATCGATGCTGTAGTTCCGGAACTCCCGGAGAATCGTATTCCCTGGCACGTCGTCTCCCATACTGGTCACAAGGGCTGTTCGGCATCCCAGTGAAGCCAGGGTTGCAACAGCCGTGGGCACCGGTCCGCCGCCGCTTCCCGCATACCTCGTTGCCGTGTGCTTGGTGTTCACCGCCGGATACTCCGGGAGCTCCAGAGTGAAGTCATACGTGGATAAACCAATCCCGACGCAGTCGAATGGAATAGAGGTGGTATCGTGTACAGTCATGAACAGGCCGGATGCCCTGAATCGGTGATCGCTGCTGAATCCAGTATGCTGCTCACATGAGTGGAAGCAACTGATTCAGAAGGGTGAAATACAGACCGACAACCCCGACACCGATAGCGACTAGGATTGTTAAGAAAGCGAGGAACCAGGTGGTAAGCCGATTGTTAAGACCGACGTATCGCTCCTCGAGCTCCTCGAGCCGCTCCTCCAGACGCTCAAAACGCTCCTCCAGATGCTCGTACAGTTTGGTCAGTGTCTCGGTATTACTCTCAATTCTAGCCAGGGTAACTTTTACCTCCGTCAGATCCTGGCTGGCGGTGTCTTCTATCCCGCGCTCCAGGCGTTCCACCAGTTGATGAAAATACGCATCGGCGCTCACTGCTTCCTTCAAATATTGCAGAATTTTCGCCCGAGTTTCCGGATTACGGAAATCCTGCGACAGCGATTCATCTGCTTTCAGATTCTCGATATAACTCTGAGAATAGACCAATATTTCAAGTATGGATTCCTTAATGTCGATAGGAACCATCATTCCGTTCCTTCATTATCCTGTTGTTGGGAATATACCGATATTTCTGTGAGCATTGCAAGTATTCCGACTTGCTCGCAAGGTCGTAATGAAGGCTAAGTGGATACACTGATACTCGTTTCCGGCGTTTTTTCCGCATTATTTCGTACCATTCCAAACAACGGGTACATATAGTGAGTCTATTTAGAAAACGCTCCGAAGGAGAGTCGGTGGCTCAAAGACCGCATCCAACGGTCCAAAGGACTCCCCCACCAGGATCCCTTCTCTGGGACAAAGGACGCCTCGCCCCGAAAAGATGCTCCGAAGTCCCAGAAGGTCCAAGGGACTCCTTCGGAGGATCCCGTTGGGGGAGACTCTTCGAGGCGTTTTCTAAACAGACTCAAGGGGATTGCATGTCCCATCGACACATAGAAAGGTTATGAGGCTATGCAGTAAAGGGGATCGAAGATTTTCTTTGATATGGCTTCTTTTTCCGGAAAGTCCGGGCCAGATCCAGAAAGATACTGATATCCCGGTCCAAGTCTGTTTCTGCGTCATCGAAGTAAAATACGCGCATGGGTAGATTATTAAGGTCTTTGCTCATCCTGGGATAGAGCGCTTCGGTTACCACTCCGTTCATACAGGTAAACGGGCTGATATCAATAATCCCATCGATCCCTTTCTCATAGAAATGGAGGCTGGTGCCAACACTGAGCACCATTTCGCCGAGGGCCCCCCGATAGGGGAGGTAGGGCTGAGCCTTTTTTAAGATGGTTCCGACGTCCTGCGCCTCTTCGTATCCGCGGAAATCGTCCTGGAATAGACTATATAATTGCTTCTCATCACGGTGTTGAATGACCGATTTCATTGTAACCCTCAGCATATCTTTTGAAAACCGTTGCTTCCGAGTCCGCAGTCGGCTGGCATGCATAAAATTGGTATAAGTGACCCATTCAGCAACATTGGCCAGCCAGACTTCGCCCCCGTTTCTCTCCACCGCTCGAATCAGGTGATTATTGGCAAAGCCTTCCAGCCGGCAGAAAATTTCACCAACCACACCGATAAATAATTTGTTATCGTCTGGTTGAACAGGTATACTCCGAAACCAATCCCGAATTTCCTCCATTCCCCGGAGAATTTCCTGCATTTTTTTTCGATGAGTTCTGTCTGGTTTGCCGATAATGTCCGCGATATATCGTAATGCGTCCGTGTGTACCTGGCCCGTACTCCCCGGAGTTACCTCGTACGGCCGGATTTTCAGCAAAAGCTTCCGGAGAATATCACCACATATAGTGGCACGCCAGGCAATGCGCTGAAAATCGACAGCCTTTTCTCCAAGTTCTTTATAGCCGGTATGGGAACTGGGAGTAATCACCGGAATCTGAGGATATCCGGTATCCCGAAGTACCTTTTTCAGATAGGGCGCATACTGCCCAAACCGGCACGGACCTCCTGTGGTGGGAAGAAAAAAAGCAATCTGATCCGAATTGATACGTTTATCCAGCAGTAGTTTATAAAAATCTCCAAGAGTGATTTTCTGGGGATAACATTCATCTCCCGAGGTAAGGCGTCCTCCAATCTGCAGGGTTTCTTCATCTGAATCCGGGCACACTTCCGCCTCAATTCCGACGGATCGAAATGCAGATGCAAAAAGAGTGGAGGCCTCTATACTCATCTGTGGTATATAAACTTTTCGGTTCTGCAGTGTTGGATCGATCATCTCTCATCCTGATAATATTCGTATATGTGAAGCGTACATTGTTAATATCCCTGACGGAGTGTAGAGACTATGCTGTCACGTACTATCTTACCCGAGAAATCCCTTACTGGTCAAATAGGCTTCACATCTGGTCAGATACCCGGCATCGTTCCCATGCTCATCGAATTGCAGGGTTAAATATGGTTTTCCAACGGCATCGGAAATAAAATGCTTAATATACGAATCGGGTCCACACTTAAAATTCGTCAAATACATCAGGTCGAATTGGGACAGGTCCCGAAGCAACCGGGCAGTCGCGAGGATTTTTTTCCCGTAATGCCAGTACATGTTGTCGTTAATCTCGTTGATTTGGATACCTGTAGTGTTCAGGAAATTAAACGGGATAAGGTTCACTCCGTAATAATCCCGCAGTTTCTTCGGAATATCCAGATTAACCCCACTATCGTAGATATTATATGGGCGACCGATTATGACGATTCCCTTTTGGCCCATACTCTGCAATTTCTCAAGTGCCTGGTCTCCATACTTATAAAGCGTTTGCTGATATTGGGTCTGTTTTTCATACGCCGCATCGCATGCCGTGTCTGATTGACGCTTCGATATTCCGAACCGCCGTACCATCTCATACAGTGATTTCCGAACCACCGCTTCGCCGTATCCGAATTCCAGCATCGGGGTAAGCAGACGATCACCGTATTCGGCAATACCCGGTGCTGCCCCGACTGTGAATGGCAGGGTCTGTCCCCAGGGACAATAATAACTGCAGTTTTCTTCAGTATGGGATGCGTCATTTATCATATTGGGCAGCAGCACATAATCAGCCTGATCCCGCAGCAGACTCAGTACATGCCCATGCGAGACCGTTACCGGGAAACAGGGTTCTGCCAGAGTCGCTTCCTGACCCAAGTTCTTTACTTTCTTATTGGAGGAATACGAAAGCATGGCCCGGAACCCCAGTTCGGAAAAAAACGCATTCCAGAAGGGAAACCATTCATACATATACATACAGCGAGGCAGACCAATAGATATCCCATCAGTATTTCGTTCCGGATCATATCCTTCATAGAGAATATGCTCATAGAGCGAGAACAGATCGTCTATATCTGCCGTTGTACCGTTTCCGCTATAATCCCTGAATTTGTCCGAGCATTGATCCCCCCAATAGGTGGTCTGGTCCTCTACTTTAAAAGCCTGCATATTACAGTAATTGGAACAAGCTTTACAGGTAAACTCCCGTAATGTGTAATCAATTTTTTCCAGCGAATAGCCACGGAAAGATGAGGGGAGCCCATCCCGCATTTTCTCCATTGCAAGCAATGCGGCGCCTATCGCCCCGATAACTCCGTTATACGGGGGAACAATTATCTCTTTATTCAAGATCCGGGAAAAGGCAGCGGCCACTGCATTATTATAAGCAGTCCCGCCCTGAAAGAAAATGACATCTCCGATTCGCCTGCTCCGAACCACCCGATTGAGGTAATTATACACCACTGAATAAGCCAGCCCTCCGACCAGATCTTCTTTCATGGCCCCCTGCTGCTGGTGAGCGGTTACATCCCGCTCCATAAATACCGTGCACCGTTCTCCCAGTTGTATAGGTTGCTTTGACTGTAAAGCAAGCAGAGCGAACTGGTCGCGAATATTAATATCCAGTTCCTCGGCCCGTTCTTCCAGGAAAGACCCCGTCCCCGCCGCACAAGCTTCATTCATGGCAAAATCGACCACCACCCCATCTTCAATACTGATATATTTCGAATCCTGTCCGCCGATCTCGAATATCGTATCCACGCGTTTGTGTAACATATTCTCGCCCACAAAGACCGCCCCGGTTTTGTGAGCGGTAATTTCGTTGACGATGGTGTCCGCGCCGATGAGTTTTCCGATCAGCTCTCTTCCCGAACCTGTGGTGCCGACACCCTTTATTTCGACAGCCTCACCCAACTCCCTGTGAATGTCCTGCAGCCCCCGGTGCACAACTTCAATGGGACGACTTTCCGTTTTGGTATAGATTTCTTTGAGCACCCTGCCTGCAGTATCAATCACTGCCAGATTCGTGCTCACTGATCCAATATCAATTCCTAAGTACGCCTCTGTCATTCGAGAGGACTTCCGCGCCTCAGTATATGACAGCTTGTCACGCAACAACACCACTTTGCCGAGCGTCAAAGGACGGTGTACAGAAGAATTATCGGACTGCTGATGATTTGTCGGGGCCTCCAGCCGGAAATCAGCGAACTTCCGGGGTTCTCTGTCCCCGGAGTGTTCATATTCCAGAAAGGCAGCACCCAGTGCTCCATACCAATGGAATAAGGGCGGAACGATCAATTCCTCCCGGTTGAAATCATAGAGAGATCGCAGGGCGTTGACGACCCCTTTGTTCGCCGCCACCCCGCCCAGAAACGCGACCGGTGGAGTGACCGGCTTACCGCAAACGATATTGCTCTTGAAGTTTCTGGCGACTGCCTCACACAACCCTTTGAGTATTTCGCCCGGCTGATAGCCCTTTTGCTGGGCGTGAATCATGTCAGATTTCGCAAACACGGAACAACGGCCGGCTATCTTTGCTGCTCTGGCACTTTGTTCGGTCACCTCGCCGACTTCCTCAATGTTATACTTCATCCGGGAGGCTTGTTGATCAAGAAAGGCGCCGGTGCCGGCAGCACAATCACCGCTTTTATTATAATCAAGCAATCCGATGCTGTCATTTGTTCCATCCCGTTCCAGTTTCAAATACCGGGAATTAGCTCCACCTATTTCAAAAATAGTGCTAATCTGCGGAGATAGGAATTCAACCCCCTTTGCCATTGCAGTGAACTCATTCATTACATTCACCCGGAGATATCGATTGATCAAAGAATCGCCTGATCCACAGGCTCTAATTTCGCGGATGCCCACAGCATCAAATAAACAACGATGTTCCCGGAGTAATCGGAGAGTCGCTTTCACCGGTTCTCCTTTGATCCGGGTGTAAGGCAGGATGAAAAACGGCAGCCTTGCGCCACCAATCCCGGAGTAACCTCCGGAATTGTTCCTTAATGACTCTATTATATGCCTGTCCTCAGGATCACCTATTATCCCGATGTTTACACTTATTGCACCTATATCTATTCCGATGGTAAATGCCATAAGCTCTTTCCTTCTTGCAACAGGAATTTCCGGGAATGAGCAATTCCTGAAACTTGCGTCTCTTCTCTTGTCCCGGTTATTTACTATTACCCAGGGGTTTTCCCTAAGTATCCCAAAGATTCCCTTAGGGAAAGCGATACTTCGCGAAGCTCGTATCGCTCAACTTAGGTGTTAATTAAAAATATGACTGTTAAGTTAGCTCAGGAAAGCAGTGATTCGGATGCGCAGCCTGCATTGGAGAGCCGTTGCCCCGGTTGGATCGGGATCGTCGACATGCAACGCCTCTCCAGCACAGGAAGAGGGGCCCCACGCCCGGAAAGTCTCCCGTTCGCCCTCTTTGCCTGTGATGTTCCTGAACAGATTTTATAGTCATAATTAAAAAAGGTGCGTCCAATCGGCAAAGTAATACTCGTATCTGAACGGCCTGCAAGATATTTCTTTTCTGGTATGTTCAAGGTTATCATCCCGGAACATATTGTCAGGTCAACAGACAGTGAGAACTCTAGCCCGCCATCTTCCGTCAGTCAGAAGATTTATCTGATATCCAAACAGATATACTCTATTGAAAATATCAATAAAAAGCGATTGACTTCCAAAGCAATTTTTTACGGGCTGAATTTTTGCGAGACGTACATTGAGGCTGCTATATCCCGAGAGGGATCCCGGTGGGAGAAACCACTGCCTGTCCCGATTTGCCGGGGAATTATCACTACTGAAATGAAAAAATTTATTATTAATTGAGAGTGTTTGGAAAACATGGGCCTGATACAAGATGCTGAATCTGACTTATATTTATTATGTAAGAGTATTTACAAAACAAGCGTTCGATACAAAATACTGAACCTGACTTCTGGTTATTATGCATCTAAGATAGACGTCAAATGTATGACGGTATAGTGGCAGATATATGTTCAAAGTTCTTTGCGGTCTCTGTGTTTTCTAAATAGACTCATACAATAGGAAAAAATAATCACATTGCATGAATAATAGCTTCACAATATGAACCGAAAAAAATGTTTGATACTTTTTAGAGCAGACTCTACATGGATACTATTTACAGGATCATTGTAAACAAAACCTGTTGATACTTTCCGATGACATCAGTGTTTGGAATTGATGTCAGCCTGCTCAGGAGAAACCGTTAAATCAGTTTAAGATCCGAGTGGTTATCATACAAACCCCGGATAAAGGGGTTGTGTGCGAATGCTCTGTCAGAGGAAAACTTTCACACTGAGGCCAAACCTGGGCACGGTCCTCCTGAACGGAGTGAGGTATAGCGGAGTGCTCCAAGAATTATATCAACTGGCTGGTCACTGAAAGCGCATTTGGGATAATCAGTTCCCTGAATAGCTGCTTCTCCGTTTTTCTTATATTTTAGATGAATTCTCCTGATATTATAAGAAGTAGAAATCTCATTTAACCATGATCCTTTAACGACACCCAATTGCAGCGTATTCTTCGCATGGCATAGTGGTTGCACAAAACATTGGTGATGAAGAGAATGACGGAAACATGCACAGAATACTGCGACACACCATTCAAGCCATGCTAAACCTCCCTCCGGAATTAGCCTGCCTGCGTCCTCCCCATCCACTCCTCTCACAGTTCCTGCACTCCTCGAGCGTCTCTTCGATTTCCAGTTGAAAAATATATCCTACTCTTTGACAGGAGGATTTCATGCAATATGTGGATGTCAGGCAGCCGGAGCTTCCCAGTGATGACAACCGCTGGAAACTGCTGCAGGGGAAAATGCGGCGCCACGGCATCGGACGGTCTTCGCTGATCGAAACACTCCATGATGTCCAGAGCATATTCGGCTACCTGGATGAAGAGGCCCTGGTGTATGTAGCGGCCTCTCTGCACGTTCCGCTGAGCAGGGTGTACGGGGTTGCCACCTTTTATCACTTCTTTGACCTGAAGCCCCGCGGTGAACATACCTGTGTCATCTGCAACGGCACCGCCTGCCACATTAAAGGCTCCGAAAACTTAATTGAGAAGATCGAAGACATCGCAGAGGTGGAAGTGGGCGGGACATCCCCGGACGGGAAAGTGTCACTGATGACCGCCCGGTGTATCGGCGCCTGCAGTATGGCCCCCGCCGGTGTGGTTGACGGCGACGTGAAAGGGCATCTGAATGAAGAAAGAGTTGAAGCAATGATTAGTGAGTGGAGGATCGATGAATCTTGACGAATTACAACAAATCGCTGACAAGGAACTCTCCCAGCGAGAAAAATTGGCGCACTGCATTTTTGTGTGCAATGCCGCCAGCTGTCAATCCTCCCAGGGATTAGAAACCAAGCAGGCCATCGACAAGGAGATCCAGAAACGGGCAATCCGCGAGCAGGTCTGCGTGAAAGGGGCGGGGTGTATGGGGCTTTGTGCGGAAGGTCCTCTCGTTTCCATTGAGCCGGCCGGCATTCTCTACAGCAAGGTGACCCCGGAGGATGTCCCCGAGATTATGGACAGCCTGGATAACGCACCGGTCGAACGCCTGCTGTGCTCCCTAAAACAACCATTTTTCAAGAGCCAGATGAAAATCGTCCTCGAGAATTCCGGCAAAATCGATCCCGAGCGCATCGAAGATTATATCGCTATGGATGGGTATAAGGCCCTGAATGCAGTCCTCACCGAGATGAGTCCCGGCGAGGTGGTGGACGAGATATCCGACAGCGGTCTGCGCGGCCGCGGCGGGGCAGGCTATCCCACGGGCCTGAAATGGAGCACCGTCCAGATTGCGGAAGACGAGCAGAAATATGTGATCTGCAACGCCGACGAAGGCGATCCCGGCGCCTTTATGGATCGGAGCATTCTGGAAAGCGATCCCCATCGCCTCATCGAAGGCATGGCTATTGCCGGATATGCAGTCGGTGCCGATAAAGGATATATCTACGTGCGCGCCGAATATCCGCTGGCGATTGATCGCCTCCGATCTGCCATCAAGCGAGCCCGCCGGTTGAATATGCTCGGCAACAACATCTTTGGAACATCGTTTACCTTTCACATCGAGCTGCGGCTGGGCGCGGGCGCCTTCGTGTGCGGCGAAGAAACCGCGCTGATCGCCTCCATCGAAGGACGGCAGGGCCGTCCCCGGACCCGGCCGCCCTATCCGGCGGAACTGGGCTTGTGGGGCCATCCCACCCTGATCAATAATGTGGAGACCTTCGCCAATGTCCCCTCAATAATTCGTAACGGCAGTGATTGGTTTGCAAATATCGGGACCGAAAACAGCAAAGGCACCAAAGTGTTTGCCATGGCCGGGAGCGTGAACAACACCGGGCTCATCGAGGTGCCCATGGGCATCACTCTGCGGGATATTGTCTACGAAATGGGGGGCGGCCTCCCGGAAGGAAGCACTTTTAAAGCGGTTCAGACCGGCGGACCGTCCGGTGGCTGCGTCCCGGAACAACACCTGGATATGCCGGTGGATTACGAATCGCTGAAAGAAGTGGGTTCGATCATGGGCTCCGGAGGCATGATCGTCATTGATGATACCTCCGATATGGTGAACGTGGCCAAGTTCTTTGTAGAATTCTGCAAATCCGAGTCCTGCGGCAAGTGCGTTCCCTGCCGGGTGGGCACGGCACAGATGTATAATCTGCTTGACCGGATTTCCAATGATCAGGCCACTCAATCGGACCTGGAATTACTGGAAGAGCTGTGCGATGTGGTGCAGCACACCAGCCTGTGCGGTCTCGGACAGACGGCACCTCAGCCGGTCCTGAGTACGCTCCGGTATTTCCGGGATGAATACGAAGGACATCTCATCGATCCGGTAAGCCGGGCTGCACAATTGAAGGAGGTCTGATGGCTGCCAAAACAAAAGTCAAAACACTGACCATCGATGGCAAACGCGTTGGCGCCCGGGGGGACCAGACTATTCTGCAGGTCGCCCGGGAGAACGATATTTACATCCCCACCCTCTGTTATCTGGAAGGGCTGCGCTCGAATGCGGGCTGCCGCATGTGTATGGTGGAAATCGAAGGATCGGACAAATTGCACCAGGCCTGCGTGACCCAGGTGTACGAGAATATGATGGTGACCACGGATTCGGACCGGGTGAAGAATTATCGCCGGAAAGTGCTGGAACTTATCTTTGCCGAACGCAATCATGTCTGCGCCGTCTGTGTTTCCAACGGCCACTGCGATTTGCAGTCACTTGCCCAGCGGCTGGGCATGGACCACGTGCACTTTCCGTATATCTACAACAAATTCAACGTGGATGCCACCCACGATCGATTCGCCGTGGACCACAACCGCTGCATTATGTGCACCCGCTGTGTCCGGGTCTGCGAGCAGATCGAAGGCGCCTATACCTGGGATATCGCCCGCCGGGGCATCGACGCCCGGGTGGTCACCGACCTGAACGATCGCTGGGGCGATTCCGAAACCTGCACCAGCTGCGGCAAATGTGTGCAGGTGTGTCCCACCGGGGCGCTGTTCATCAAGGGTAAATCGGTGGCGGAGATGAAGAAAGAACGCGAGTTCCTGCCCTATCTCTGGGTGATGCGCGAAGAGGAATATTAACCAAAATTGTTCAGAAACCCGAAAAGAATAGCACACGGATACACGCGGAACCGCGGATGATCACAGATGAAAAAGGAGAAAAAAAGCCCCCACACAACGCCCAACCGGGTGACTGCGGGACACAATGTCTGGAGGTGATTGGTATTGCGCATTGGACCATCTGAGTCACAGATTCACCGTCAATACTCGCGTACGTCTTTTGTTTGCATGTATCTTGATGGACATATGGCCCTCTACACTGATATCCTTTGGATGCGTGGAGAGGGGGGAGATCCGCGGTCATCAATCGTTTCTGTGTCAATCTGCGTGCTAATATTTTTCAGGTGAAATGGAGGATTATCATGAGTAAGGCGAGAATAGCGACCACCTGGCTGGAAGGATGCTCGGGCTGTCATATGTCGTTTCTGGATATGGATGAGCGCCTGATTGATCTCACCGACTCCATCGAATACGTGTTCGGACCGTATATCGATATCAAGGACTTTCCGGATGAAGTAGATATCACCCTGGTGGAAGGCGCGGCCGCCACCGTGGAGGATGTGCGGAAACTGCACGAAATCCGGGAGAAATCCGACAAGGTCATCGCCTTTGGTGACTGCGCCGTCACCGGCAACGTTCCGGCCATGCGGAATCAGTTCAAAGTGGAAGAGGTGTTCGACCGGGCGTATCACGAGAATGCCACCGAGAATCCGCTGACGCCTTCCGAGGATGTTCCGCACCTGCTGGCTACGGCGCGGCCCATTCATGAAATCGTGCCGGTGGACCTCCACATTCCGGGTTGCCCGCCCTCCGCGGAGACCATCTTCTATGCGCTGACCGAAATGCTGGCAGGCCGGATCCCGGATATCAACGAAAAAACCCGGTTCGGGAAGTAAGTATGAATAATGGAAATACGGGTTTCACGCAAAGGGCGCAAAGGAAAAAATAAAAATTATATATATCATACATCCCCAGAAATAAAATTTTGTATTCTAATGGAGAAGTATTCATTTTTTTCTTTGCGATCTCTGCGATTACTTTGTGCCCTTTGCGTGAATTCCTTTGCGTGAAACAGATAATGCTTAACTCACGGAGATAACGGATAAAGCATATGGCTGAAAAACTCACCATCAGTCCGGTGACCCGCATCGAGGGGCACGGCAAAATCACCATCCATCTGGATGATCGCGGGTTTGTGGACGACGCCCGGTTCCACGTCACCCAGTTTCGCGGGTTCGAGAAGCTCATCGAAGGCCGGCCCTTCCAGGAGATGCCGTCCATCATGGCCCGCATCTGCGGCATCTGTCCGGTGAGCCACCTCATCGCCGGGTCCAAAGCAAGCGACAATCTCATGGCCGTGCAGATCCCGAAACCCGCTGTGAAACTCCGGAAAATCTTCAATTACGGGCAGCTGATCCAGTCCCACGCGCTGAATTTCTTTCATCTCTCCTCGCCGGATTTCATCCTTGGAATGGATGGTGATCCTGCGGAACGGAATTACTTCGGCGTCATGGAGAAGGACGCCGAGTTTGCAAGAGATGGGATCCGGCTTCGTAAATTCGGCCAGCAGATTATCGAATGGCTGGGCGAAAAGAGGATTCATTCCCCCTGGGTGGTGGCGGGCGGTGTGAATAAACCGCTCAGCGAAGAGGTGCGGGACCGGATACTGGACGGCATCCCGGAAGCCATGGAAATCACTCGCCGCCAGCTGGTCTGGTTCAAGCAGCAGTTCACCGACTACCGGGAAGAGATCCGCTCCTTCGGGAATTTCCCCACCAAATTCATGGGTCTGGTCAACGAGGACGGCCAGCTGGAGCACTATGACGGGACCCTGCGCTTCGTCAACTCCGCCGGGAAAACCATCGAAGATGGCGTGGATCCGGCAGCATATCAGGAGTACATCGGGGAAGCGGTGGAGTCGTGGACCTATCTGAAGTTCCCGTACTATAAACCGGACGGCTATCCGGACGGCATCTACCGGGTGGGACCCCTGGCCCGGCTGAATATCGCCGACGGCTGCGGCACCCCGCTGGCGGACCAGGAGTTCACCGAGTTCCGGGAACTGGAGCGGGGACCGGTGGTCCTGAGCAGCTTCTATTACCACTACGCCCGGTTAATTGAAATCCTGTATTCCCTGGAAAAATCGGAACGCCTGCTGCAGGAGGAGGACATTCTCAGCACCCACGTGCGGGCAGAAGCGGGGGCGAATAATATGGAAGGCATCGGAGTCTCCGAAGCACCCCGCGGCACCCTGATCCATCACTACAAAATCGACAAGCAGGGACTCATGAAGTGGGCCAATCTCATCATCGCCACCGGCCACAATAACCTGGCCATGAACCAGGCCATTCTGCAGGTCGCCAAACAATATGTGAAATCCGATGCCCTGGAGGAAGGCATGTTGAACCGGGTGGAAGCGGTCATCCGGGTCTTCGATCCCTGCCTGAGCTGCTCCACCCATGCGGCCGGCAAAATGCCGCTGCGAATCCAGCTGGTGAGTCCGGACCGCGAAATCCTGGACGAACTGGTGCGGGACGTATGAAAAAGATTGTCATCATCGGATACGGCAATTCCCTGCGCATGGACGACGGCTTGGGATGGTATGTTGTGGACCGGCTGCGGGAAAAGTTCCGTTCCAATGACATCACCTTCCTCCGGGAGCATCAGCTGCTGCCGGAAATGGCCGAAGACATTGCCGCCGCAGATATTGCATTGTTCATCGATGCCAGAGAAGGAGACACCCCGGGGCGCATCCGGAACGAACAGGTCCTGCCGAAAACTGATCCCCCTTCCGCCTTCAGCCATACACTCACGCCCGCCCGGCTGCTTGGGATGGCCGCCGAATGTTACGGCTCCGCACCTTTCGGAGTGCTCTATACCATCATCGGTGCCGATTTCGACTATGGGGACCAGCTTACAACCCCCGTGAAACAGGCCGCCGGAAAGCTGATACGCCAGATCACCAAGTGCCTCACCCAGCACGGACACCGGCAGCAAAGCTTTACAGGCACATCCTGAGGCAGCGACGGAGCAAACCCCTTTCCTGCAGAGGTTTACGCGTGGATGGCAGGGCTTCGCGCCGAAGCTTCACGTCTCATGTTCCGGATTTCCGGTGATAATGATGCTGTATCCGCATGACCCGGACACCAGGAAAGCCCTCACCGCCGTATAGAAACCTCCCCTCACGGAGTTGCCGGTGTTTCAGATAGACCGGCAAACCTTTCCACAGCTGCCGCAGCCAATTTCCGGCCAGCTGCAATCAATTTCCGTGATGCAACAGACAATTTCCGTGATGCAACAGACAATTTCCAGGTTGCTGCAAACAATTTCCAGGTCGTTGCAATGCATTTCCCAGCTGTTGCAGCCAATTCCCAGGCTGTGGCAGGCGATTCAGAGGCTGTTGCAATCATTGCTGAGATTATTGAAATCGTTTCCGAAGCTGGAGCTGGGTTATCTCTGGTTGCTGCCATTTTCTCTGAAGCTGTAACTGCCTTATCTGAAGCGTGAGCTACTAATCCTGACAGTTTGGTCTGAGTCATGATCGGGATGGTGGACACCGAAGATGACCGTTAGGAGCCGTGGATCAGGGAAAGGAGATACCCTGTGAAGCGAATATATAGAATTTTGTATTACACTAAACCTCCCGCCTCCCTTTCTGTTTGCAAAAGAAAGGGGGCAGAGGGGGATTGAGTTCCGGGGAGGAGCGGGCGGATACCCCGTCTCTCCGTGCTTCAGAGAAGCACTATAGACCAGACCTGTCCCGATTATTCTTCATCCGGAGCACTATGATTTCGTTGATGTCTCGGTTCCACCTATATCATCTCAGACCAGTCATGGACCAACTGTTTCCGGGGAATCTGCATTAATTTCCCGGAAATGTGTCTGTTTTTTCTTATTATATATTATGGAGCGGCAGAGGGAAAGCAGGATGATTCCCGCAGAGAAATCTCGGCCCGCAACAGTTCCATGAAAGCTCGAAAATGAAGTAGTAATAACATGACGTATGTCACCATCAAAACCATGCAAACAATTCCATCGGAGGGATAATCTATGGAAAGCGTCACTTATAGAGCTTTGGTTGTGCGGGAAACCGAGGACCACGAATTTGTGCGATTGGTTGAGGAAGTGCCCATTGCGGATCTTCCGGAGGGCGACCTTTTGGTCCAGGTGCATTACTCGTCGCTTAACTACAAAGATGCCCTTTCCGCCACCGGTCACCGGGGAGTGACCAAACGGTATCCGCATACGCCCGGCATCGATGCTGCGGGGTATGTGGAACAGAGCGCCAGTGCCGATTTTGTGGTTGGTGATGAAGTGCTGGTCAGCGGGTACGACCTGGGCATGGATACTCCCGGCGGATTTGGCGAGTATATCCGGGTGCCGGCCGATTGGGTGGTGAGAGTACCCGAAACTCTCTCTATTCGGGAATGCATGATGTATGGCACAGCAGGCTTCACGGCCGGCCTGAGTATTTTCCAGCTGCAGCAGCACGAGGTCAATCCGGAGGACGGGGAGATTCTGGTGACCGGAGCCACCGGTGGGGTGGGCAGCCTGGCAGTCGCTTTGCTGGCGGCGTCGGGCTATGCGGTCACCGCTGCCACCGGGAAGCTCCAGCAGCACGAATATCTCACTTCACTGGGCGCTGCCAATGTGATTCCACGCAGCGAACTCATCGATACGGCCGGCAAGCCGTTGTTGTCTGGTCGCTGGGCCGGGGTGGTGGATACGGTGGGAGGGAATATCCTGGCAACCGCTATCAAATCCACCCTGCCCTATGGATATGTGGCCACCTGCGGCAATGCCGCATCGGGCGACCTGCCCACCACGGTCTATCCGTTTATCTTGCGGGGGGTAAGTTTGCTTGGCATTGCCTCCGCCAACTGTCCCCTGCCCCTGCGTAAACAAATCTGGCATCTGCTGGGCGGCGAGTGGACGCTGGAAAATCTGGAAGAGATTGCCCGGGAAGTCTCGCTCGAGAACCTGGATCCGGAAATCGACCGGATTTTACAGGGTCAGCAGGTGGGGCGGGTAGTGGTGAGCCTGGTGGATTGAGGCATTCTTATCCGTAACCTCCGTTCGGGTGGACCGGTTTCCAGGCAACGAAGGGTTATCACCGGTGTGCTCAATCAGGCTCCACCATCACGAAAAAGGAAATCATGCGTCCGGAATCCGTTCAATTTCCCAGGCCAATCGGAACAGTATATTTCTTTGTGAATTGTTCAAGCGCAATGAGATGTTAAAAAAATGTCTGGGAAATAACGTGTTGGAATGATTGTCCAGTCATTTTGTGCATACGAAGCATATGAGTCTGTTTATGAATAATCCGGGCTAAATAAAAGAATATTCGCCGTATCGTCGCCGCAGGAAGAACATCAGCACGACAAAAAATACGCCGACGGCAAATCCCGCCACGGTATCGATGGCATAATGATAGGACAGGTAGACGGTGGAAAAGATGAGACTGACAGTAAAGACACTGGCCATCATGGCGATTTTTTTACTGTATCGATACAGCCAGACCCAGGCAAGCACGGCCACAGACACGTGAGAACTGGGCATGGCTCCGCCCGGGGAGTCGCCGACTCTGTAGAGAAATTTCATCAGGGGAATAAAGATCACTCCGTCCGGGAAACGAGCCAGATGCAGGTCGATAGGTCCCACCACGGGGAAGACGTAAAAGACAGTATAGTGAGCCAGATAGAGTATAGTGATGTCAAAAATATACCGTTTGTAATTCCTGAGGTCAGAACGGTAGAGCAGCAAACCGGTGAGAAAGATCAGGATATAATAGAAGAAATAGGTGAAATGTATGCATTCGGCGAACCAGATCGGCTGGAATTGATAGAGAATGTTATGCAGATAATCGCCAAACAGCGAGAGATCCCAATATTTCACCAGCGCATCAAATGAGTGGGGATGAAAAAGATGCCTGATCATCCCGCTTTCCCAGTGGAGGTATGAAAAGTAAAAGAAGGGATACCAGTGCCTGGCAAACCGGAACAGGGTGTTCTCCGGTTGTCGCCAGTATACCCGGATAATCGCCACACTGAGCAAAATCAGTCCCACATTGGAACTGAGCAAAGCCCAGCGATGATCCACCCGGTGACCGGATAAAACCAGAAAAATGACGACAATACTGTTATAACACCAGAAAAGACAGTCGCTGTACCGATATCCGCGGTCAGATCCAACCATGAGTTTTATACCAATCTATAGTTTTACGTGCTCCTGTTGACAAAGTATATTGCGGTTGAAACCCTGTCCGGCGCTGGAGTTTCTCTGCGGAGCACAGCCAGGCGGGCTGGGTTATTTCTTTGATTTTCTGGTAATTCAGAAAGGAGGGTTTGCGAAGTAATTTAATGAAGATCTCCGAGACGAGAGCCGGAATGTAGAGGAGTTTGCGGGGCAGTGGAAAGGTGCGGGTCGGGATATCCATGACGTCAGCGATGGTGTTCTGGACCCCGGTCATGGAATAGGGGAGGTTATCGGAAACATAAAACCGCTCTCCGGTGGCCCTGGTCTGTGCTGCTACCTGTAGCAGTGCCTCAGCCAGGTCCTCCACATAAATCAGGCTGAGGTAGAACTCCGGCCCGGTAAATTTCACCTGCCAGCCCCTGGCTACCAGCTGGAAAAAGATGTGCACCCCGACATCCAGCGGACCATACACCACTGGCGGGCGAACGATGCTCACCGGGAGGGTGTTGGCATAGTCCAGCACCGTCTGTTCCGCCAGCAGTTTGCTCTCCCCGTAATGGGTGACGGGATTATCCGGCATCTGTTCGGTTTTGGGATGGGAAGGCGTCGTCGGTCCTCCGGCAGACTGCGAGCTGACGAACACAAACTTTTTCAAGCCGGGATTCTGACTGGCAGCAGCCTGGATAAGATTTCGTGTGCCTCCCTGATTTACTTCGATATAGTGTTTACGATTGACCCCGGTGACAATACCCGCCAGATGGATAATCCAATCCTTGTTCTCCACGGCAGGAGTTAGGCTCTCCGGATCCCGCAGTTCTCCATAGACATACTTCGGATCGCCCAGGGAATCCAGCCAGCGGGTATTGCTGGTGTCCCGGATCAGGCAGGTTACCTCATGATTGGAGCGCAGGAGCGTGTTCACCAGATGATAGCCGATAAATCCGGTGCCGCCGGTGACGAGAACCCTCATAGCGATTGTTGATAGATGCGGTAAGTCTTATAGATGTCCGCGCCGAATTTTTCCAGGGCATGGCGCATGGGATAGTTATCTTCCAGAATCCAGGAAAACTCACCGGAGTGATAGCCCCGTTCCATGCCATCTTTGAAGGTGCGGTAGTACATGGCCACATCGATGCCGTGATGCCGGTGATCTTCCAGTACCCCCAACAAGAGCACCCGCACGGAATCAATCTGCCTTCTGTGCCAGAGTAGTTTCAACAGGCCAAACGGAAACAGCCGGCCGTTGGCGTGCTTAAGCGCCTGGTTGATATCCGGGAGTGTGATGGAGAAACCCACCGGTGCTCCATTGACTTCGGCAATGAAGCAGACATTGGGATCCACGATCATTTTCAGATCTTTCGCAATATGATTGATTTCCTCCTCCGTCATGGGCACCGCCCCCCAATTCTCACCCCAGGCACTGTTATATAACTGTTTGATTTTTGCCACCTCGTCCCAGAAATTCTTCATATCAAGGGGACGCAGGGAGAAGTCGTGCCGTTTTTTCAGGATGTGTACGCCCCGGTGTAAACGCTCCGGAACCTCGTACGCTTCTTCAATATGATACGCATAGAGATCTTTGACTTTCCGGAGACCAGCGTTCTCTATGAGTTGTCGGTAATACGGCGGGTTATACGGCATCATCACAACCGGAGGCCGGTCAAACGCATCGAGGAGTAATCCACAATTATCGTTGGTTGTCCAGTTGAACGGGCCCCGGACGTGCGTACGATCATGCGTATGCAGAAAGGCACGTGCCGCCTCGAACAATGCATCGGCCACCGCCTGATCATCGATACATTCGAAAAAGCCAAAAAAGCCCACCTGATCCTGCCAGTAGTCATTATGGGCATAATTCACATGAGCGGCAATCCGCCCGGCAGCCCGGCCATCCTTCTCTGCGAGAAACAGCTGCGCTTCGGCATGATCATGATAGGGATGCTTCTCCGGATTCAGCATATTGTGCATATCGAGTTTCAGCGGCGGCACCCACTTGGGATAGCCCCGGTAAATATTCCAGGCCATGTTAATGAATTTCCGTCTGTCGAAATAGGTGTTTTTCAACGGAGTGACTGTAATACTCATTGCTGCCAACCCTCACTATTAAAAAATATTACTAACGTAATAGTAAAACTAATAATACAAACAGGGCCACCGAAATACCAACTAAAAAGATGGATAAACCAACGAGAATACATAAGTCTTGATTTTAGCAGGGATTGAATTTAACTTCATTTGTTTCGACAGTGAGCCCGTAGCTCAGTCGGTAGAGCAGCGGCCTTTTAAGCCGTCGGTCGGAGGTTCGATTCCTCCCGGGCTCACCATTATGTCTTTTCCGTCATGACCGGTACGAGGGGATTTTTTTGTGGCAGGTGTAAAGTAAAAAAGATATCTCCTTCAAGCCATGATAATCTGCTCCCTGATGATCATTGATAGATCGGAACAGGCGGGGCGAGGCGTTTTCTAAACAGACTCAAATTATCAGTGTCGTTCAGTGTGTTTCCGTGCTTCAATCAGAGATGGCCCCGGCTCCCCGTCTGTATTCTTTGTGCAGATACCTCGAGGGATGGCAAATACCATAGGGAACAGACAAACCTCTGAAACAAACCACAGGAGTTTGAGATGAAAGGTCAACTCAGAAAATTATTATATGTCGTTGGCTCCCTTGTTTGGCTCTGTCAGGTGGTGCCGGCCCAGCCGCTGGAGGTCATCGATCCGGAGGAGGTCGGGCTGTCCGGCGAGCGCCTGGAGCACCTGACCGCAATGATATACCAAAACATCGACCAGGAGCGGCTGGCCGGAGCCGTTGTGTTAATCGCCCGGCACGGCCTGGTCGCCTATCTGGAGGCGGCCGGTATGCAGGATCGGGAAGCGGACATCCCTATGCGGCCGAATACCATCATGCGGATCGCTTCCATGACCAAACCTATCACCAGTGTGGCGGTCATGATGCTGTACGAAGAGGGGCACTTCCGTCTGAGCGATCCCGTTGCCAACTATATCCCGGCCTTCAGGGATCCCGTGGTGCTGGCCGATCGTTCCGGGGGAAGCGGATCTTCATCGGAGTGGAAAGTGGTCCCGGCGAAGCGTCCGATTACTATCCGACATCTGTTAACCCACACCTCGGGATTGACTTACCAGTGGGACGATCGGCTGGGGCAGGCGTATTACGATGCCGAAATTACGCACGGACTGGTGGAGGACGGGAATACCCTTGCCGAAGACATCCCCCGGCTGGCGAAAATTCCTTTGCTCCATCAACCGGGAGAAGATTATACTTACGGACTGTCCGTGGATGTCCTCGGATACCTGGTGGAGGTGATCTCGGGCAAGCCGCTAAATGAGTTTCTGCGGGATCGCATCTTTCGTCCCCTGGGCATGCACGACACCTATTTCCACGTGCCGGAAAGCAAGCGCTCCCGGCTCTCCGCTGGCTACACGGTGGGACCGGAGGGCGGTCTCATCCAGATGGACGGCGAGCCAATTCTGGAAGACGAAACCATGCTCTATTCCGCAACATATCCCGTCAGTGGGGACCACCGGTATCTCTCCGGGGGCGGCGGACTCTGCTCCACCGTGCCGGATTACTACCGGTTTGCACAGATGCTGCTCAACGGCGGCGAACTGGAGGGGGGCCGGCTGCTCAGTCCCAAAACCGTGGAGCTGATGACCACGGACCACGTAGGTGATCTGCTGGGCAGCCAGGGTTTCGGGCTGGGTTTCGGCGTAACCCGGAGTCTGGCCGAATCCGGAGAGCTGGATACGGTGGGCCGGTATTACTGGGGCAGCTTCTGGTATGGCACCTTCTTCATCGATCCGGTGGAAGACATGATCGGAATTTCCATTGCCAACAAGCACCCAGGCGGCGGCGCCACCCTGAATGAGAAGTTCCGGATTCTCGCGTACCAGGCAATGGTGAACTGAGCTTTTGGGTGATTTACGCCTGGAAGACTGATAGTTGTTTTCAGGTATGCTGCCGGATACTGCCGTGCAGCGCACCTGCAGCGCGACCGAACTGAGCGTTGATGGTTACACTTGATGGGATGTCGCCGGTTGGGGTGACCTCTCCCCTTCGGTCCCTCTCCTTCGACAGGAGAGGGATGACCGCCCCCATGCCCTGCCCCAGGTGACAGGGCGGCCTGGCAGTCGATAGGTGGAATGGGGGTGGAAATTCTGCGGCCAGCGTTGTATCAGTGGCTACGCCACATGCCCCCATAACTTCCGGTTCACAATCTGGGAGATGGTGGTTTTGGTCACGTTATATTGCTCCGCCAGCTCCATGTGGGTGGCTCCCTCTTTTTTGCGCTGCCGGATATCGATGATATCCTGCTCGGTCAGCTTGGAGTTGGGGTTCTTCTCCCCCTTTTGTGATGCCGGAATCAACTCCCGGTTTTGGTAGGCCTGCCTGGTGCGTTCGGACCGGGTGGTGATATAGATGTGATTCGGGTTGACACACCCGTTATTGTTGCAGGTATGGGAAACAATCCAGGTCTTGGGTATCCGTCGATTATAATAGATCCGGTAGAGAAGCCGCAGGGCAGACACCATTTCACCTTTCAGACTGAATAACGGGTAGCCGGCATTGTTTTTGGTACTATTCCAGGCCCAGCATTTTTCCGAGTCGTCCGAGCCCAGACTGTCCATAAACCGCCGCTGATCTTTCTTCGAGAGATTCATAAATCTTTACCTCAAAGACCCCTGATTGTTGATGTACAACTGAATAATTCATTGAAATTAGATAATATTTCGGCTCTCGTCCATAGCAAATTTGGCTGATACCGTTGAAACCACCTGCTGAGTGCGGATTTCCGATCTGCAAGCATGAATAAAACTCTAATCACAGGAATCCGGATTTGTTCCCCGGAAACTCCCCCCTCCGCCCGGCGGTGAGTTGTAACTCTTGGATTAAATCAGGCTCAAAGCTGGATATGAATGGAAATAACATGATAGAAAAAATCATGAACCTTTTTTTAAAGTGAATCATTTAATATTTTCATTCTCATCAGAAATGAGTGGAGCAACAAGAGATAGAAACCATATCCTGTCCCGATCTATCGGGGATCAACCGGGGAATGAACACGGATTTTCACCAATGAAATGTAGAATAAATCTTATGGCTATTAAATCTGTTCAGGAACATCAAGGACAAGGAAGCCAGGAGGGGTTCTTTCCTTGCCTGGCGCCACCCTTCACGTTCTGTAGAGCCGTTGGCTCTGCAATGCACGTTGAGAGTCGAAACCGTT
>CAYPST010000008.1:6789-74628 GCA_964413425.1 uncultured bacterium | reverse complement strand
GCCTGTGTGCGGAGTCAAAGGAGGAACCCCGGCTGTTAAGCCGGGGGGCTCCATTACAATGCGGATGGTTAAATTATGGTGTACATCGGGATGTTTGTCGGTCGGGATGGACCCGATTGCAATGCTGTGAATATTCCTATTCGAAATGGATAAAATGGATAAAAACCTTTGACAAGTACCTATTCATACCATAGATTTAAAACCTTATGGAAGTGCCAGGATTATATTCGGTGTACGTGACAGCTGTGAACAGGGGGAGTGCAGTAAAACCTACCGTCGCACCCCCTTGCTTTCCCCGCCTTCTCTCGCTACGGCGGCCCCTCCGGGCCTGAAATTTCTTTTGACATCTACCGTATTCACCTCTTTAAATTTTTTCCGATAAGAGTATTTGGCACCGGGAGTCTAATTTAGCTGGCAAGACAACATAACGAACTGAAGTAAATACCATAAGGGTTTCCATATGGAATTAGCAACAGTGAAAAAAACAGAAACTGATGTTTTTAATATACAGGTCGCGTCAGAAGAACACCTGCAATTTGCAGAACAGATCAGCGGACTCTATCACGAATCCGCCAAGATTCGTGGTATCGGGATTGCCGACCGGCCGCCGGAGTATATCGAGGAGAAAATGCGCCAGAATAATGCGGTTATTGCCCTGCATAATGACGGGAGACTGGCGGGCTTCTGCTATATCGAAACCTGGAGTCACGGGAGGTATGTGGTGAATTCGGGACTGATAGTGGTCCGGGAGTTTCGCAAGCAGGGACTTGCAAAACGGATTAAGCAGACGGTGTTCGAGCTTTCCAGGAAGCGATATCCCGAGGCAAAGGTTTTCGGTATCACGACTAGTTCTGCGGTGATGAAAATCAACTCGGACCTTGGGTATCGCCCGGTCACCTACTCCGAATTAACCACGGATCAGAAATTCTGGGATGGCTGTGAAAGCTGTCCCAATTATGATATTCTCAATAGTAATAACCGGAAGCGCTGTCTCTGTACGGCCATGCTGTACGATCCGGACGAGAAAGAAAAGTCCTCTGACGATGAGTAGCTTCGACCGAGACCCAAGTCGTAAAGGAGACTGATGACGCTACAGGTTGGAATCGTGGGCGGTGCCGGATATACCGGCGGTGAGCTCATCAGGATTCTGCATCACCATCCGGAGGCAAATATCGCATTCATTCATAGCCGGAGCAAGGCCGGTGCCCCGGTTGATGAGATCCATCGGGATCTGCTGGGAGATGTCGACCTTATCTTCACTGATACCATTGAAGAAGACGTCGATGTGCTCTTTTTATGTCTCGGGCATGGACATTCCCGGGAGTTCCTGGCAGAACATTCGATTCCCGGCCCGGTGAAGATTATCGATCTCAGCCAGGATTTCCGGCTGGGATCATCCGAGGAGAGAGGTTTTGTTTACGGATTGCCTGAGCTGCAGCGAGAGAGGGTACGTACTGCTCAAAACATTGCTAATCCGGGTTGCTTTGCTGCCGGCATTCAATTAGGATTACTTCCCCTGGCGGAGAAGGCGTTGATCCGCAGTGAAGTGCAGGTCAGCGCGATCACCGGATCCACCGGAGCAGGACACGCTCCGCGCCCGACTACTCATTTCAGCTGGCGCAGCAATAATATCTCCGTGTATAAGGCGTTTTCCCACCAGCATCTTGCTGAAATCAACCAGAGTCTGCGCCAGCTCCAGCCGGATTTTAATCACGCCATTAATTTTCTTCCGTTCCGGGGGAATTTCGCCCGGGGAATTTTTTCCACCATTCATCTCAAATGCGATCTCCCGGAGGAGGAGGCAAACGTGCTGTTTCAAGAGTACTACGCAACCCATCCATTTGTGCATATCACAGGTCATCAGCCGGATTTGAAACAGGTTATTAACACCAATAAATGCCTTCTCTTCCTGGAAAAGCATGGTGATAACCTTCTGATAATCAGCATCCTGGATAATTTGGTCAAAGGTGCCTCCGGACAGGCTGTGCAGAATATGAACTTACTGTTCGACAGAGATGAGACTTCGGGTTTGCAGCTGAAACCTTCCGCATTTTAACACGAAGGATTTGTTATGGACATGTTCGATGTGTACCCGCTGTTCAATATCGAACCGGTCCGTGGGGACGGTTGTTATCTCTGGGACAGAGAGGGCACCCGTTACCTGGATTTGTATGGCGGCCATGCGGTGATTACCCTCGGACATAGTCACCCGCATTTTGTGAAGCGACTTCAGGAGCAGACAGGGCAACTTGGGTTTTATTCCAACAGCATTCAAAACTCGTTGCAATCACAGCTGGCGGCGAAACTGGGAGCGCTCTCCGGATACGATGATTACCGGTTATTCTTGTGCAATTCCGGTGCGGAGGCCAATGAGAATGCACTGAAGCTGGCATCGTTTCATAATAGTCGCAGAAAGATCATCAGTTTCGAAGGTGCCTTCCACGGCCGGACCTCCGCAGCGGTGAGCGTGACGGATAATCCCGGTATCCGGGCACCTGTCAATGAAACGGATATCGTGCAGTTTGTGCCCCTGAACGATCCGGATGCACTAAGGACAGTTTTTGCAGAGAATTCTATGTGCGCAGTTATTATCGAGGGAGTCCAGGGCGTTGGCGGAATCGTGGAACCTGAGGCAACATTTCTGAGGGAAATTCGTCATCTCTGTGATGAGAACGATGCCCTTTTCATTCTGGATGAGATCCAGTCGGGATACGGGCGGACCGGCAAGTTCTTTGCGCATCAATATGCCGACATCCGGCCCGATCTGATTACTGTCGCCAAGGGAATGGGGAACGGATTTCCGATGGCGGGGGTTCTGATACACCCGAGATTTCACGCTTCCTATGGGATGCTGGGATCCACCTTTGGCGGGAACCATCTGGCATGTGCAGCCGGACTGGCCGTGCTGGAAATCATGGAGCGAGAGGCTCTGATCGAGCATGCCCGAACTGAGGGAGCATTCCTGAAAAATGCCTTACAAACTCTGGGCGGCCCGGTCAGAGCTGTGCGCGGAAAAGGGCTGATGCTAGGCATTGAACTGGATTTTCCCTGTGACGATGTACGCAAGGAATTATTATATGACCGCCACATCTTCACGGGCTCTTCTTCGAATAAAAATACGCTCCGGCTGCTGCCGCCGCTCACCATCTCCCGGAAGGAATCAGAGACTTTCCTGGCAGTGTTCGAAGAAGTGTTGTCTGCAGTCTGAGACGGAAAGCCCATAGACCAGTGGACGTGTAAAAAAATGCGATCCGTTTGAAGTCAATGGAACCCCTGATCATTGCAAAAATAGGTGGCAGCGTCATAGAGAAGGACGGGTTATTTCAGACGTTTTTACGGGACTTTGCTTTCCTGCATCAGAAGAAAATTCTGGTGCACGGCGGCGGGCGCAGCGCGACGGAACTGGCGGAGTCGCTGGGAATTGAAGTCCGAATGGTCGAAGGACGCCGCATCACGGATAAGGAGATGCTCCGGGTGGTCACTATGGTTTATGGCGGATTGATTAACAGAAATGTGGTGAGTACGCTGCAGGCATACCACTGTAACGCCATCGGACTGACCGGCGCCGATGCGAATATTATCCCTGCCTATAAAAGGGAGGTGAAGGACATCGACTACGGGTATGTCGGAGATTTCGATGCAGTCAATAAGGAATATCTTCTCCGGTTCCTGGAAATGGGATTAACCCCTGTGCTGGCTCCGCTTACACATGATCAGCAGGGAAATATGTTGAACACAAATGCGGATACTATCACTTCCATGGTTTCGATCGCACTTGCGGAGCATTATGAAACGCATCTGTATTACTGCTTTGAAAAGTCCGGGGTGCTGGAACGGATCGAAGACGAGGATTCCCTCATTGCTGAATTATCCCTTGGAAAATATGAGCTGCTCAAGAAGCATGGCCAGATCGCCAGCGGCATGATTCCGAAATTGGACACGGGATATCAGGCTCGCCGGAAAGGGGTGAAGTCGGTTGTCATCTGCCATGCCGGGGATTTGAAGCAACTGCAAACGGATAAATCCGAGCCGTTTGGAACGCGATTAACCCTCTAGACAAGTACCCTGATTCCTATGGATACGCTGCCATCCGATGCTGTTAAACTTCTGAAGCAGTTGATTCAGACTCCTTCATTCAGCCAGGAAGAAGAGGAATCAGCCGGCATCATAGAGCAATTTTTGCAGGAACGCAGTATCCGGACCCGGAGGATTGCCAATAATATCTGGGCGCGGAACCTGCACTTTCAAGAGGATTTGCCGACCTTGCTGCTGAATTCTCACCATGATACCGTGCGACCGAATGAAGGGTGGACATACGGTCCGTTTCAACCGACACTCGAAGGTGACAGGTTGTATGGGCTGGGCAGCAATGATGCAGGAGGCCCCCTGGTTTCTTTGATTGCTGCCTTCCTGCATTATTACGAGAATGAGACATTGCCATTTAATCTCATTCTGGCGGCCACTGCGGAAGAAGAGATCTCCGGGGAGAACGGCATCCTGCGCATTCTGGATGAGATCGGTCCGCTCCATCTTGCCATCGTGGGAGAGCCTTCCGGAATGGCACTCACCATTGCTGAGCGTGGTCATCTGGTGCTGGAAGTCAGCGAAAAAGGACGGTCCGGCCATGCCGCCAGAGACGCCGGGGAGAATGCTATCTATAAAGCGCTCAAGGATATACAGTGGTTTCAATCCTATGAATTTCCGGAGCAGTCGGAGCTTTTAGGGAAAGTGAAAATGTCTGTTACCATGATTGACGGAGGAGTGCAGCCGAATGTCATTCCGGATTCGTGCCGGTTTGTGGTGGATGTCCGGGTGCCTGACGTATACACAAACCAGGAAGTGCTCTCCGAAATCCGGAAACATGTGAACGGCGACGTCCGGCTGACGTCCAGGGATCTTAAATCATCCCGCCTTCCGGATGAGCATCCCCTGATCGCTGCTGCGGAAAAGGTTGGCCTCCGGCTGACGGCGTCACCCACTTCCTCGGACCAGGGACTCTTAAATCTGCCCTCTGTGAAAATTGGTCCGGGACAGTCGGAACGATCTCATACCGCCGATGAGTTCATCAGAGTGAGCGAAATCGGCGAAGGGATACGATTGTTTATCCGATTGCTGGATCGGTTGGAACGAATTACATGAAATCATCTGCCAGTTGCAGGCGGAATTATCATCGTTTGATCCTATCACTGAAAACAGGTATCGAATTCGTCCAGTGAGTTCTGTATAATGAAGACATATTAATTTCCAGAGAACAGACTCGCCCATTCAGTTTGCAGGAGATAAAGAGTGGTCATCTCACCTTTTTTCCTTGGAACTCTCTCACCTCCCTGATACTTTACTATCCTATGAAAATAACGGAGATACAACAAGACAGCCTTGCCGAGGAACTGGGTCTTCAGGTCGGCGATCAGCTGCTTCGTATTAACGGAGAGCGGGTGAAGGATATCATCGATTACCGGTTTCATTTTGTGGATGATGAGGTTGAGTTGGTCATCTGGCGGGACGGTGAAAGGATTACACTTCCCGGGATTCAAAAGCATCCGGATGAACAGTTAGGGGTGACCTTTGAGCCGCTGAAAATCCGGAAATGTGCCAATGACTGCGTGTTCTGCTTCGTGGATCAGAATCCGGAACATGTCCGCGACTCGCTGAAATTCCGTGACGGCGATTACCGGCTTTCCTTTTTGCATGGCCATTATGTGACGTTAACCAACGTCGGGTGGACGGAAATGGAGCGCATCGCCACCCAGAAACTTAGTCCGCTCTATATCTCCGTACATGTGACTGACCCGGAGGTACGCAAGGAACTCATTTTATATAAGAAGAATGACGAGATACTGCAAAAGCTGGACTATCTGATTTCCAACGGGATTGAACTGCATACGCAGGTGGTGCTCTGTCCGGGAATTAATGACGGTGCGTATCTGGAGAAAACTATTGAAGATCTCTATCAATTCAGAGAGCGGTTGAAATCTGTTGCCATTGTGCCGGTGGGATTGACCAAACATCGCGAGGGATTGCGAAAACTGGATTCGGTGACCCCTGAATATGCAAGGGCATGTATTGAATTTACTCGGAAATATGAGAAAAAATACCGCAATATCGACGGTGACCGATTCGTGTATTTAAGTGACGAATGGTTTATTCTGGCCGGGGAAGAAATTCCTCCCTTTGAGTATTATGGCGAATGCTATCAAATCGAAAACGGTGTCGGATTAACCCGGACCTTCCTGGATGATTTTGCCGAACAGTCCGAAGGTTTCCCCACCACGCTTCCCGCACCCAGGTCTGTATCACTGGTGACCGGTAAACTCGCCGCGCCGATCCTGCGGAAGCATGTGCTGCCCGTACTCAACCGGATCGAAAATCTCCGGGTGAACCTCTATGCCATCCGGAATGATTTCTGGGGTGAAACGGTGACCGTGGCCGGGCTCCTGACCGCACAGGATATTATCCGGCAGCTGGCTGCGGTGAATCTGGGGGATGTGCTGTATTTGCCGATGCGCATTATCAACGATGACGGGATCACCCTGGATGATAAAACGCCGGAGGATATTGGCAGGCATCTTGATGTGCCTGCCTATGTCTCCGATGAAAATTTTTGCTCCATTATTACGGGGGAAGATGAAGAAGAACCCTACCACGAACAGAGCATCGCTGTGGAAGTGTTAAGTAAATCGGGTCAGATTGGATAGTCACTGCACAGAGCCGAGTCAGAAGAAGTCGTACAATTCATCATGAATCCCACCCGAAAAACCGTTGCCGTCGTCGGGCGTCCCAATGTCGGGAAATCCACGTTGTTTAACCGATTGATCGGAGAGCGGAGAGCGATCACCTCCAGGGTGGAGGGTACGACCCGGGACAGGATCTATGGAATTGTCGATTGGAGTGGATATGAGTTCTCGCTCATCGACACCGGCGGCTATGTTCCGCGCAGCGAGGAGGAGATGAATGCCGCGGTCCGTCGGCAGGTGGAGGTGGCGATGGAGCAGTCGGATGTAATCTTGTTCCTTGTCGATGCCAGAACCGGTATCACTACCATCGAACAGGAACTCGCCCAGGTGCTTCGTGAAGAGCAGCGCCGGGTGTTGGTGGTGGTGAATAAGGTTGATTCGGAAAATCAGGAAATGGATGTACACGAATTCTGGAACTTGGGGTTGGGAGAACCGGTGCCTGTGTCTGCAACCAGCGGACGGCGGACCGGCGATCTCCTGGACAAAATTGTGGAACACCTGCCCGGCGATTCAGGGAAAGGCGGTGAAGAGTCGGATCGGATCAGGGTAGCTGTGGTGGGAATGCCCAATGTGGGGAAATCGTCCTTTGTCAATGCCATTCTCAACGAAGAGGTCTCGGTGGTGACAGATATTCCCGGAACCACCAGGGATACCGTGCATTCCGATTTCACGTATTTCCAGCAGAAATATCGGTTACTTGATACCGCCGGGCTTCGGAAACGCTCGAGGATTAAGGAAGAAGTCGAGTATTACAGCCTGGTGCGAACGTATCAGGCCGTTGAGTCCTGCTCGGTAGCCATCGTGCTTGCGGATGCGTATGAAGGATTTTCAAGGCAGGACGCAGACATTATCCGGTTTGTATTGGATGAAAAGAAAGGATTGGTCATTGCCTTAAATAAATGGGATCTGATGGAAAAAAACACCTATACCGCCCGGAATGTTCAGAATGAAATCGTCTCCCGTTTTCCCGAACTGCAGTATTATCCGTTCTGCTTTCTCTCCGTGACGAAGCGACAGCGATTATATAAGCCTGTTCAGTTAGCGGCCGAGGTGTTTGAAGAACGGAATAAAACCATCCCCACGCATGAATTGAATGAATATTTTCAGCCAATTCTGGATCAATCGCCGCCGCCCCGGGTGAAGGGGAAGTTTATTCGGATTAAATATGTCACCCAGGTGAAGAGTGCGCCTCCCGTGTTTGTCTATTTCGCGAATGAGCCGAACCTGATCCCGGAAAATTATCGCCGTTTTCTGCAAAATAAAATTCGCGAGGAATGGGCGTTCACCGGAGTGCCTTTGACTGTGCTGTTTCGTCAAAAGTAAGGAGAATCGGGTAGCTGACGATACTACTAACAAATAATGATGAGAAATCCCACGCATGATTTTTTGCCATGGAAGATAATTGAACACAGGGGTTCACTTTTGAAACTACGGATCTATTGGCCAATTCTGTTAATAGTATTGAGTATTACTTTAGACACATATGGCGGGGAGGAATCGGAAAAAATAAAATGTGGGTTTGGCACCCAGATCCATCCTGCGCCTGCCCAGATGGAAAAAAGAACATTTGCGGAGGGAACTCGTCCTGTACGGGAACATCGGTACTTAGTACAGGATCCTCCCTTTTGGCTGCATTATGACAGCGGGTCTCCTCATGCTATTGATATGACCATCGATGAGGCCACCGGACAGCCGGTATGGATCGCCGAAGCCGAAGCGGCGCTCAAGCACGCCTGGCACCTGCTGGTAGATTCCCTGGGATTTGAACCTCCGCCTATGGATAAGGTGAGTTATCAGGATGATCCGCCCGGGGGTGCATACGATATTTATTTCACGAATTTCGGCTATTACGGATTCACGCATCCCGAAGATTCCGTAAAGAGCACAGACCGCCCCTACGCTTATACCGGATATATGGAGGTGGAAAATGATTTCCAGGGATTTCCCACAGAAGGTATCGAGGGACTTCGTGTCACCATCGCACATGAATTGTTCCATCTGTTCCACCTGGGCTATGCCTGGAAAGTTCAAGATTTTAGGATTCAGGATCTCTGGTGGTATGAAGTCTCCAGCAGCTGGTTTGAAGATGTTGCCTATCCATCGGTGAACGATTATGTTGAATATGTGCGTAACTACTTTCTGGACCCACGGCCGTTACATGCGAGCGGCAGGGACAAGCTGGATGGCTACCGGGTTGCTCATTATGGATTTATTCTCTCGGATTATGACTATCCGCCGCTCTGGGAAAGTATCTGGTCTGAGTTCGCCACAAGGAACGCCTACGACGCGATTGATCTCAGTATACGCAAACTTCTGGGGAGCTCTTTTACTCATTCCCTGCGGAAATTTGCCGGGTGGAATTTCTTTACCGGGGAGCGTGCTGTCCAGGGATTCGGGTATCCGGACGCGGCTCTGTTCCCGGCAATTACCACCGATAATTCCATTGGCATTCCGGACAGTCTTCCGTTCTCTTTCCAGGTCAGTCCGAAGGATATTCGCTATTGCCGGTTGGAACGCGATATCAATAGTTTGCCGTACTACCAACTTCTGCAACTGGGCAGGCCGGATCCGGACCATATGGGAGGCGTGCTGAGCCTGGCAAAGCAATCACCCGATATTCAATATATGGAATCCGACAGAAGCCTGGATGTGGTGTTGGAGCAATCGGGGTATAACGGCCTGATAGCCGCTGTGAACAGCGGGACCGATACCAGTACCTTTACTCTGAAAAATAGTGACGAATTTTTACGCCCCTATCCGAATCCATTGGTATTGCATCAGCATCAGAGCAATATTCATCTGTATACCATTATTAACGAAACCACCCCTCTTGAAGCGGATATTTACAACCTAAACGCCCGGCGGGTTTATAAGTATAAGTTTCCAGGAGGAGAGTATGCGGCGGGAACCCATTCTCTCACCCTCCCACTGCAGGATCATTTGATTTCTTCTCTGAGCAACGGCGTCTATATTGTCCGTCTCAGGGGAAAGGATTTTCATCAGACAGCCAAGATCACCATCCTCCGGTAATGGATATTTATCAGACGGTTCGTGATTATGCCCGGGCAGAATTGAAGGTGCAGGGATCGAAATTTATCGGGCATATTTATCCCGCAAAGTCTCGGACCGATGCAGAACAGAAGATCTCTGCAGTAAAGGAGGAATTTTATGATGCCACTCACAATTGTTCTGCGTACCGAATAGGGATGGGAAAGGATAACCTGTATTATTACGATGATGATGGCGAGCCTGCTGGTACGGCCGGGAAACCAATTTACCAGGCTCTTGTCGGCGCAGAACTTACGTATACACTGCTGGTGGTGACCCGGTATTTCGGCGGCACAAAACTTGGCACCGGCGGACTGGCCAGAGCCTACAGTGAAACCGCCAAACTGACCATTGAGCAGGCAGTAATCGCAGAGAAAGTGAAAACGGATATTCTCCGGTTACAGACGATATACGAGGATATCAGCCAGGTCATGAGATTGATCGAGAGTTATCGCGGACACATTGTTTCCCAGGACTATGGGGAAGAGGTCCGGCTGGACGTGGCCGTGAGGCTCACACTCTCAGATCAATTCCGTGAAGAATTACGAGATGTTACAGCAGGCCGAATTCGGTTTGTCTCCTCTCCATAATACATGTATTTTTCTATCAGTCTGGACAAGGAGAAACACATAAATTCATGACTCCTGAGGCACAAAACAGGGTTTATGTATGGGAAATTTTTTTCGGATTGAAATGAGTTAAGAGCAGATTTAACAAGAAGAGAAGGTTCGGCGGAAATATGGCAGAGGTCACAAAAGGGGTTTCGAGCAAGATTATTGCGTATTTAAGTGAGGAATTATCGTATCCACCCGCTCATATGGAAGGAGCCCTTCAACTGTTGATTAACGGGGCCACGCTCCCGTTCGTCGCCCGATATCGGAAGGAAGCCACCGGTGGCCTGGATGAAACAGAACTCAAGGAAGTACTCCACCGATATCAATATTTCGAACAATTGGAGGATCGCAAAGCGACTGTCCTCTCAACCATAGAAAAACAGGGGAAATTGACCGATGAATTGCGGGAGACTATCGAGGCGTGCAAAGAGAAGAACCGGCTGGAAGATCTGTATGCACCATACAAACCGAAACGGCGTACCCGGGCACGAAAAGCACGGGAGAAGGGCTTAGAGCCGCTGGCCGACCGCATCTGGCTTCAGCCTGACCGTGCGCCTGCTTTACGCGAACTGGCTGGGGAATTTATCTCTGAGGATGTCGAAACTGTTGAGGAAGCACTGGGCGGAGCACACGATATTCTGGCAGAACGGATTGCGGATGATCCTGACGTTCGCCAGTGGTTACGGAAGCACATGCATCAGCATGGGATGCTGACAGTGCGAGCGAAAAAGGAATGGCGGGATCAGCCCTCGAAATTCGAAATGTATTACGAGTATCAGGAACCGGTGAAATCTATCCCCGGACACCGGTTTCTGGCTATCCGCCGGGGGGCCAATGAAGAGGTGCTGAATTACGGTATTGATATTGATATCGAACCGGTGTTCGATTTCATTGGGAATAAATTCATTCAACCGGAGAGTCCGTACAGAGAATTCCTGGAAGATGTTATACAAGATGCTTATAACCGGTTGCTCTCGGTGTCGATTGCCGGCAGCATCCTGACTGAACTTCGGGAGGAAGCCGAAGAGGAAGCGATACAGGTATTTGCACAGAATGTGGCGGATGTGCTGATGGCACCCGGTGCAGGCCATAAGCGGATTCTGGCAATTGATCCCGGATTTCGAACTGGATGCAAGGCCGCGGTGATTGATGAGACCGGGAAATTTCTTGCCAGTGATACAATCTATCCGCATCCTCCGCAAAATTCCCGGGGAGAGGCAGAGAAATCAGTTGTAGATATCATCCGGAAGCATAACATTGATCTTCTTGCTGTTGGAAACGGCACTGCCGGAAGGGAGACCTTCGCGTTTGCAAATGAACTGATTCACCGGAATAATCTATCAGTGACGGCCGTAATGGTAAATGAATCCGGGGCCTCTGTTTACTCTGCATCTGAGTTGGCGACGGCAGAATTCCCCGAACTGGATGTCACCGTGCGGGGAGCAATTTCCATCGGACGCCGGTTGCAGGATCCTCTGTCTGAGCTGGTGAAAATTGATCCCAAGAGTATTGGGGTAGGGCAGTACCAGCACGACGTCAACCAGACCAGACTCAAAGAGGAACTGGATACGGTCGTGTCCAGCTGCGTGAACGCGGTCGGGGTGGATATTAACACCGCGTCCAGGGAGCTGCTCCAGTATGTTTCCGGGTTAAATTCCGGAACTGCTGAGGCTATTGTCGAACACCGGGAATCGACCGGAGCGTTTCAACACCGTCAGGAGATCCAGGATGTCTCCGGAATCGGAGAGGTAACGTTTGAACAATGTGCCGGATTCCTCAAGATTCCCGGAGGGAAGAACCCGCTGGATAATAGTAATGTGCATCCCGAATCCTATCATATTGTGGAGAAAATGATCCGGCAGACGAATAAAAACCTCCGAGAAGTTATTGGCAAAGGCATCGATGTCGATCCGAAACAATTTGCGGATGACCGGGTGGGGCTTCCCACCATCCGGGATATTCTGGAGGAATTGAAACGGCCCGGCCGGGATCCCAGAGATGAATTCAGGATGGCTTCCTTCAGGGAAGGGGTGAATGAGATTGAGGATCTCCGGGAAGGCATGGTACTCGAGGGGACTGTCACCAATATCACCCACTTTGGTATTTTTATCGATTTCGGAGTACATCAGGACGGGTTGGTACATATCTCTGAAATCGCGGATAAATATGTGAAGGATCCGCACGATGAGGTGCGGGTGGGTGAAATCGTGAAGGTGAAAGTCCTCAGTGTTGATGTGGAACGAAATCGAATTGGATTATCAATCAAGCAGGTCTCTCATTGATAATAATTGAAAAATATCTCATTTTATAGGGATTCGGGGAACAAGTCAAATTTGAGTATAATGGAGAGATGGCATGGAATCAACGATAGCAACCTCTGAAATTGCGGAGTTGAGTATTAACACTATTCGCACGTTATCTATGGATGCAGTGCAGAAGGCCAATTCCGGGCATCCTGGTATGCCGATGGGCATGGCACCGCAGGCGTATGTGCTCTGGGCAAAGATTATGAGTTACAATCCCGATGATCCCCGGTGGCCGGGTCGTGACCGGTTCGTTCTGTCCGCGGGGCACGGCTCCATGCTCCTGTACAGTATGCTGCATCTCACGGGACATGACCTTCCCCTGGAGGCACTCAAGAACTTTCGGCAGCTGGGCAGCCGGACCGCCGGCCATCCGGAATACTGGGATGCTCCCGGCATTGAAACGACTACCGGTCCGCTGGGCCAGGGCTTTTCAAACGGGGTGGGAATGGCCCTCGCTGCAAAGCATTTAGGGGCGCTTTTCAACAAAAAGAACTACCCAATTATCGATCATAATATCTACGCCATTTGCAGTGACGGAGACATTATGGAGGGGATTAGTGCTGAATCGGCTTCACTGGCCGGGCATCTGGGGTTGGATAATATCATTTATGTCTACGATGATAATCACATCAGCATCGAAGGCAATACGGCTCTGGCGTTCAGTGAAGATGTGCCAAAACGGTTTGAAGCGTACGACTGGCACGTTCAGATTGTAGACGATGCCAATGATGTCGAAGCCTTTGAACAGGCGGTAAAGGAAGCACAGTCGGTTGCGGGGAAGCCCCATCTTATAGTGACACGATCCTACATCGCTTATGGAAGCCCCAACAAACAAGACACCGCAGCCGCGCATGGGGCACCACTCGGGGACGACGAAGTGCGGTTGACCAAAGAAAATCTGGGATGGGATCCGGACCGGCAGTTCTATATCCCGGATGAGGTGAAAGCCCATTTTCAGGAAATGGTGAGCGAGCGCAAACAGCAGTACCAGGAATGGGAGGAGATGTTTGCTGAATATAAGCGCGAGTACCCGGACCTCGGTGCTGAGTTTGAACGGCGTATGGAGGGGAATCTGCCTGAGCGTTGGGAAGACGACCTGCCTTCCTTCCAGCCGGACGATGGAAAAATTGCCACCCGGAAGGCTTCCGGAGCGGTTTTACAGCCGTTAGCCAGGGCGGTGCCGGAACTTCTCGGGGGATCCGCGGACCTCGCTCCATCAACAAAAACGCTTATCGATGATTCCGGTGATTTTGCCAGAGATGCCTTCCACAATCGAAATGTCCGTTTCGGTGTCCGCGAACATGCCATGGGTGGAATGGTGAATGGTATGTCGCTCTATCGCGGCGTGCGGCCATATGGAGCAACCTTTTTAATCTTCTCCGATTATATGCGGCCCAGCATTCGACTTGGTGCGATGATGCAACTTCCGAATATTTATGTCTTTACCCATGATTCCATCGGATTGGGAGAAGACGGTCCCACCCATCAACCCATCGAGCACCTCTCATCGCTCCGGGCAATTCCGAACCTGCTGGTGCTGCGACCTGCCGATGCGAACGAGGTGACCGAATGCTGGAAAATTGCTATCCGTCAAACCGACCGGCCAACCGCGCTTATCCTGACACGCCAGGGACTGCCCATCCTGGATCGAACGCAACTGGCCGGGGCGTCCGAGGTTACGAAGGGCGCGTATGTGCTCAAAGATGCCGCGGGAGAACCCGACGTTATTCTGATTGCCACTGGATCAGAAGTATCCCTGGCACTCGACTCCGCCCAGGCGCTGGCTGAGGACGGAGTCCAGGCCCGGGTCGTGAATATGTGCTCCTGGGAACTTTTTGAAGAACAGGATGCTGCGTATCAGGAAACCGTGTTGCCCAGACAGATCACGAAACGGGTGGTCATTGAAGCCGGTCGACACACAGGCTGGGAGCGTTACGGGGGATCTGATGGAGAATATATCACTGTGGAAACCTTTGGGAAGTCTGCACCAGGGGGGGAAGTGTTCAAGCATTTCGGGTTTTCGGTCGATAATATAGTCAATAAAGCAAAGTCGCTGCTTTAAAGATCTGACTGTGGATACACCACTCATAAATGCATGAAAGAGAGTCATGAGAGGTGTATTGCAGTTTCAGGACCAGCGGAAGGCAGAGCAGATTCCTCTTATAATATCCTGAGGCCGGATTCTATCTATGAATAGTATACACACGGACCGATTCTGGTTAAGCAACACGGGATTTTCTCCGGCACCGCTCCTTCGCGGTACTGCCCGTGCGGATGTGACGGTCATTGGAGGAGGAATCACGGGGCTATCGGCAGCCTATCACTTAAAGGAGGCCGATCCTGCCCTCAATGTCACACTCATTGAAAAAGAAGCCGTCGGGGGCGGCGCCAGCGGCCGGAATGCCGGTTTCGTGCGCCGCTCATTTGGCCTCAATTTACGGTATTCCGTGTTTCGATTTGGCAAAAGGAGAGCGCGCATCGCCTGGTCTTACATGGATTATGCGGTGAATTATCTTGCCGAATTCATCAAGAAAAATGCTCTCAACTGCGATTTTCAACAACACAACTTTTTACGATTTGCGACCAACCAGAATTACCTTGCCAGACTGCAGACCGAAGTCGAACTGGCGCACAACCTGGGCATCTCCGGGATGCAGTGGCTCTCGTACGGTCAATTGCAGCAAGGTTTTGCTTCACCACTAATGCTTGGTGCCTGCGAGGAATCCGGAGTCGGGATGATTCATCCGGTAAAATTCTTACGCGATCTTCGGGATCGAGTGATTGACAAGGGAGTGCGGCTCTACGAACATACTCCGGCAGAGCATGTGTATGATACCTCACCCATTCGCATTGAAACTCCGGAAGGTGAAATCCTCTCCGGAAAGGTGATCTTTGCTACCAACGGATTTTCACACCGTTTCCCCCACTTGAGGAGATTACAGATCCCGGCCTACAGTTATGCGATTCTTACCCGGCCGCTGACAGACGAGGAACTGCAGGGTATGGGATGGGAGCACTGTCTGGGAATGAAAGATATGCGCAATTTTCCGGTCTATTTGCGACTCACGCCGGAACATCGGTTACTGGTAGGGGGAGGAAATATCGAATTCGTCTCGGCTCAAAAGAAAGTGTTTCGGCGCAGCAACCGGTTTCTGCAGGATCTCATCCATTATCTTGGCGAGCTCTTTCCCCAGGGGAAGTACATCGATATTGAAAATAAGTGGAAAGGAACGATTTCGATACCCCTTGATATGACCCCACTTATCGGTCACATGAAAGATCCGCGCTTTATCTATAGTTTGGGGTACGTCGGGCATGGGATTCCGATGGCACTCATGAACGGAAGGATTATTACTGATCTCACGCTGGAGCGTCACTCGGAATTCACCGATCTCTTCTTTGTGAATCGATATCCAATCCCCTGCCCCATTGAGCCGCTTCGATTTGGTATCAGTAAAGCCATTCGGGGATATATGCATTTACAGGATCAGCTTCTGGAGAGAGCCGGTTCATAACGATGCTCTATTCACTCCCCCTCTCGGTCCTCGGAGGGCCTCGTCGGCTTTTTCGGTGTAAATTGTAACGATCCGATTGCGTACCAGAGGAACCATAAAATGAGTATGTAGCCGAACAGGATACCGAGGGTAATCCAGTAACCCGTCAGCGAGTTCCCGAACACGTTCATCGGAAGGTTCAGAACAATGAGGAGCGGGAATCCGAACACCAGGGCCACTCCACTTCCGTATACCAGATCTTCGGCTACCGGGGTATCAAACTCAGGGTCTGTTACCCGCACCAGGACCAGTCCGGAATTGATAGTTCCCGTCATTTCTCCGAAGATACCAATGAACCGCTCGAAATGATAATTATCGAATGCCCGGTACTGCAGCCACCGGGCAAGGAGGTATGTCAGCATTCCGCCAATCCCGCACATGAGCAGGAGGGGCAGCCAGTAAGCGCCTACGATGACCAGTGAAATAGCCCCAATGGCGCTCACCACCAGATAGTCCACGAATACGCCGGCCGAGCGGGTCATCAGCCCCCGGTCAACCACATAACTTTTCCCGGTAGCATCCAGTACTTTCCGGAAGGCAATTGAAATGAGATTTGCCAGGACGAAGTGAAAAGACCAGAGGGTACCTACGAAAGCATCCAGCCCGGCTGATTCCATCAGATAGCTAAGTGAGGAAACGACAATATACGTGGTGAAGTAGAGGAATCCTATTAAGGCCAGCTGAAATGCATACGGCTCAATGGCTTCAGTTGCAAGTGTGAGCCGCCCGGCGATGGCCGGTTCATTTTCCTTCACCACCCCGAGCCGCATATCCCTGGAGATGCCCTCCAGTCCATCAATAAGTGTCGTTTCGCGGCGCCGTATTCCACCCTGAATCAACCCGATGCCCGCAAAATAGGCAATCAGATATCCCACTGCGGCGAATGTGAGCCCGACCTCTCCGCCCCCTTCAAATCCAAAGCTCTCCCAATTATGACCCATGGTATAGGCAACGCCCGGTCCCATTCCGTATCCCAGAGGGAGCAAAAGCCCCATGCCGGCGAACAAGTCGGGCATCACCGTATATATGAGAATCAGTGCAATGATTAAACCCACTGCTCCCTGGATAAGATAATGGGATAAAAATGCAAAACCAGTGCTGATAGGCCCTCGTCCCCACTCAGTTTTCTCGTCCCGGAGACCTATGGCAATGAACGTCAGCGCCAGCAGATGATACACGTAAATACCAAGTCTGTCTGTTGTAATATTTGTAATACCCAGCAGCTGCGGACCGACGATGAGTGCAAGGAATCCGCCGATAATATTGTTCGGAATGAGAAAGTGTTGAAAGAATTTCACGTAACGTCGAAGAATCGTGCCAAGGATAAGAAAGCTGCCGAGCAGGGTAAAATCGATCACGACATCTTTAAGATTGACGCTAAGATCCCAGGGATTCAAACGGCACTCCTTTCAAGTAGTCAGACATGGTTTAATGATCAAAAGGGAGGTTCAACATATGAAAAATTTTTGTGATTACAAATAGGGCCGCGAATCTAACTGACTCGCCGGAATGCAGGTGATGCTTCCTTTTAGCCTGACTTTGAGATACCACGGAGTTTTATTACTTCCCTGCACGATGCGGATGGTCTGTTTCTTTAGAACGTCTTGGGTCACTCATCGCTTATCTTGCCCGTGACAGATACCATGGAGATCATGGAACCGGGGTGAGGTGCCTCGACGGTATCGGAGCGGAACCTCGTCCGGGAAGAAGATATTTCCCAAGAATATTATTCTATGGGGTTCATACTATTGAGGTTCACCCACAGCACTTACCAGAAGCCCGAGTCCGTCGACCTCGAGTGCCACTGTATCGCCTGGTTGAAGCCATGTATCTTTGCCCAGTCCCAGAATACTTCCGGAATCGATACATCCGGCACTGATTATATCGCCGGGATAAAGAGTGCAGTCCCGGCTGGCATCAGATAGTAACTCTGAAAAGGTGTATGTGTAATCGGAACTATTCCCTTCGGTATACAGCTCGGAATTAATGGTCGCGGTCATTCGCAGGTTATAATTGTCCATCTCCCGGCTGGAAGCAAGCTCGTCTGTGCTCACCAGATACGGACCCAGAGACGTTCCGAAGTCATAACTCTTCGGGGGATAGAGTACATGCTTCCCGATTTCGTGATCGATGTTTCTGGCGATCCAGTTGTTCAGGATGCACAATCCAGCGAGATACCTTCGTGCATCCTCGACGGCGATATTTTTGCCTTTGCGGCCTACGACCATTGCCAGATGCAGCTCATAGTCAAATTGGGTAGTGTTCAGAGGCACATGAATATCCGCGCCTGGTGCTAAAATGGATTGATGATTTCCAAAACAGAAGACTGGTTTCCTGACTGATTCCGGCGGAATACTCTGTCCATAGAAATTCGCAGCCGACTGGAGATAATTCTGTGATCCAAAATAAATTCGCAGAGATCGGGGGCTCGGGACCGGGGGCAAAAGATTCGCTTGCCCCTCGGGAAAGAACAGTTCCGGGCGCCGATTGGGATCAACACCGGACAGCATATCGGTAACAATACGATGATTGTCATCGAATTGCCGGAGGAAATCGGACATCGTATTCGGCATGCCTGTTTTCCCAAATGACCGAGACGCCGCCGGAATATCACAGATTCGTCCCTGGGATATTATACCGATTGAATGCAGCCCGTCTCTCTCATATGAAATGTATTTCATGGATCTTCCCCGTTATTCTGGTGCATACCTCGGATTGACTATTTGGATAGGTACGCATATGTTATATCGATTGAATTTCAATGGCGGATTTAATATCTGTTAATTGTAAAATACTATCTTTCTCTTCAACATGCTATGTAAAAATAGCGAAGCTCATTGAGCTTATGCCGTCTGGAAAGAAGGTTGCCGTCACAAAGTGATTGATCCACTGTGCAGAGCTCAGTTCGATTTTTCTCTCCCATTTCTAATGAGAGTGTTTAGAAAACAGTAAGTATCTGCAAACTGTTGCGCCCGGCTTCCATGGAGTATATACCGAACATAGTTTCCACATATTTTTCGGGATCCAGGAGCCAATTGTTTATTGGTTCTTTGCGAGGCGTTTTCTAAATAGACTCAATGGATTAGAGTACCGGAAAACAGGTATCATAGTTTGCTCATAACTTAAAAATTAATTACATTAGATGTTATGTATTATGCGAAAATTTCTAAAAATATCAATTATACTTGTGAAAAAAAGCAAAATAAATATAATTTCATAATATTTTTAAAAATAAAAAGAATAATTAAAAATAATGAGGTTTGATATACTATGAGTACAGAGAAGATATCCAATGGTCGATATGATGACGTAGAGATGCGAGAGTGGTTAGACTCACTCGACTGGGTTTTCGAGAGCGAAGGGGCTGACCGGGTACAGGAGATTTTAAAAGTACTCGAGTCTCGCGCCTATGAAGAGGGCGTTCGACTCCCATTTACCGCCAATACTCCCTACATCAATTCCATACTGGCAAGTGATGAACCACACTTTCCCGGCAGCAGAGAAATTGAACGGCGCATAAAGAGTCTGGTGCGCTGGAATGCCATGGCGATGGTGGTCCGGGCCAATAAGGAAGAGTCCGGAATTGGAGGACATATCTCGACTTATGCCTCTGCCGCTACTCTCTATGAGATTGGGTTCAATCACTTTTTCCGGACCACAGAAAGTGGTTATGGTGGCGACCAGGTATACTTTCAGGGCCATGCCTCTCCGGGGATGTATTCGCGCGCATTTCTTGAGGGCAGGTTGACAGAAACCCAACTCCGAAATTTCCGGCGTGAATTGCAGGAAGGGGGTGGTCTTTCTTCGTATCCTCATCCGTGGCTCATGCCGGAGTTCTGGCAGTATCCTACAGTCTCCATGGGATTGGGACCCATTATGTCGATTTACCATGCCCGCTTCATACAATACCTGGAAGATCGGGGTTTGAAAGAGCCCGACGATCATAAAGTCTGGGCGTTCCTGGGAGATGGTGAGGTGGATGAGCCGGAAACACTTGGTGCCATCTCACTGGCAGCACGAGAGGAGTTAGACAATCTCATTTTCGTTATTAATTGCAACTTGCAGCGGTTGGATGGCCCGGTCCGGGGAAACGGAAAGATCATTCAGGAGCTGGAAGCGAATTTCCGCGGCGTTGGCTGGAATGTGATTAAGGTGGTGTGGGGCAGTGAATGGGATCCGTTCCTGGAAAAAGATAAAGAAGGACGATTATTGCAGCGCATGATGGAGATAGTGGATGGCGAATCACAGAAATACAGCGTGGAATCCGGGGCCTATATCCGTGAAAATTTCTTTGGCAAAGATCCGCGCCTCCTGGAGCTGGTGGAAGATAAGAGTGACGAAGAACTGGAGAAAATGAAACGAGGCGGCCATGACCCGGAAAAGGTCTACGCAGCCTATAAAGCGGCGGTTGAACACGTCGGCTCTCCGACCGTAATACTGGCCAAGACGGTCAAAGGCTATGGACTCGGAGAGAGCGGAGAAGGGAAGAATATTACTCACCAGCAAAAGAAGCTGAACGAACAGGAGATGCGGGAATTCCGTAGCCGCTTTGCCATCCCGCTCTCGGATGAGGATGTTGGGGAGATGCCATTTTATAAACCGGACGAGGATACACCGGAAATGGAGTACCTCCATGAGCGGCGTAAAAAACTGGGTGGATATCTCCCCAAGCGGCACAAAAAAGCACCTGAAACGCTCACTGCGCCCTCTGACGAACTCTTCGAGGAATTTTACGAAGGCACGGAAGAGCGGGAGGTGGCCACAACAATGGCGTATGTTCGAATTCTGTCAAAACTTCTGCGGGACAAGGAAATAGGAAAATACGTGGTGCCAATCGTACCGGATGAAGCGCGGACTTTCGGGATGGAAGCGCTGTTTCGTCAGGTGGGTATTTATTCACATACCGGGCAGCTCTATGAACCGGTTGATGCGGATACCTTACTTTATTATAAGGAAGCCAAAGACGGACAGATCCTGGAAGAGGGGATCACCGAAGCAGGATCCATGTCGTCCTTCATCGCCGCCGGAACCGCCTACAGCGTCCACGGAATTAACACTATCCCGTTCTTCACCTACTATTCTATGTTTGGCTTTCAACGTATCGGTGATTTGATCTGGGCCGCAGGGGACTCGCAGGCTCGGGGCTTTATGGTCGGCGGAACCGCCGGGCGCACCACCCTGGCAGGGGAAGGACTCCAACATCAGGATGGCCATTCGCATCTGCTCGCGTACACCCACCCGACGGTGAAAGCGTATGATCCGGCCTTTGCCTATGAACTTGCGGTGATCATCCGGGAAGGCATCCGCCGGATGTATGAAGAACAGGAAAGCCTCATATATTATCTCACAGTCGAGAACGAACCCTATCCGATGCCTCCGATACCGGACGGCTGCAAGGAGGGGATTTTAAGAGGTATGTATCAGTTCCGATCCTCCGAAAAAGAGGAAGCAGAGGCTCGGGTCCAGCTGCTCGGAAGCGGCCCCATTCTGAATGAAACACTGAAAGCAAAGGCCATCCTGGAAGACCAGTATAATATTGCCGCGGATGTATGGAGCGTGACGAGTTACAAGGAGCTGCACACGGATGCGCTGGATGTTGAACGCTGGAATATGTTTCACCCGGAGGAAGATCCCAGGAATCCGTATATTACAGAAACTCTGCAAAAGCATGCCGGGTCTGTTTTTGTTGCGGCGTCCGATTACATGAAAGCGTTGCCGGAATCGGTTGCTTCCTGGATACCGGGACGATTGGTGGCACTCGGGACAGACGGATTCGGACGAAGTGAGAGCCGGGCTGATCTCAGAGATTTCTTTGAAGTCGATGCCAAACATATTGTATTGGCTGCCTTACATGGATTATCACGGGAGGATGCGCTGGAATCGAAAGCAGTACAGCAAGCCATAAAGGATCTGAATATTAATCCGGAAAAAGCAAATCCAAGGATTACATAGTGAAAGGATGTGAGCATGGCAACAGAATTCAGGCTCCCTGAACTCGGCGAAGATGTCGAATCGGGGGATATAGTCGATATTTTGGTGTCAGCGGGCGATATTATTACCAAAGATCAAAATATATTAGAAATAGAAACCGACAAAGCAGTAATCGAAGTTCCGTCTTCCCTGAGTGGCAAGATCGAACAGATTCATGTCAAGGAAGGGGAGTCCGTGGAAGTAGGGCAGTTGATCTTTACGATTGAGGAAGAGGGAGAGGCTGAAGAACCGGCTGCGCCGGAAGAAGAAACTGAAGAGGCTGAAGTTGAAGAAGAGGGAACTGCGAAGGCAGTGGAACCGGGGCCCCAGGAGGAGGAACCGGTGACAGATGCAGAGGAAAAAACCGCTGTGGAAGTGGAATCGGGTGAGCCACGAACACCCGCGGAACTGCCGACTTTTGAGCATCCGAAGCCCAGTAAATTGGTTCCCGCTGCACCGGGTGTCCGGCGGTTGGCGCGAGAAATTGGTGTGAATATCACCGAGGTGCCAGGAACTGGCCCCCGTGGCCGGATTACCCCGGAAGATGTGAAAAAGTATTCCAAACAGCTCCATCGGGAACGCCGGGCCGCGGCCGGAGCACCTGTTGCCACCGAACCATTACCGGATTTTTCGAAGTGGGGAGAAGTGAAGACCGAGCCCATGAGCAATGTTCGTCGGAAGACGGCGGAGCATATGATGAGTTCCTGGGCACCGGTTCCCCATGTCACCCAGTACGACAAGGCCGACATTACCGTGCTGGAGCAAACACGGAAAAAGTGGGCCGGGAAAGCAGAAGCAACAGGGGGGAAACTCACCATTACTTCCATCCTGGTGAAGGTTGTCGCTGCGGCACTCAAAGTCTTCCCCCAGTTCAATACCAGTATCGACATGGAAAATAAGCAGGTGATTTATAAGAAGTTTTATCATATCGGTATTGCCGTGGATACGGATCGGGGGCTGTTAGTTCCGGTCATTCGGGATGTGAATAAGAAGAATATCCTGGAGCTCTCAGCTGAAGTCCAGGAAATAGCGGAACAGGCCCGAAACCGGAAGCTGGGATTGGAAGATCTGCAGGGCGGATGTTTCAGCATCACCAATCTGGGAGGCATCGGGGGGACGAACTTTTCTCCTATTGTCAATACTCCGGAGGTGGCCATTCTGGGAGTGGCGCGAGCCAGCATGGAACCGGTGTATAACGACGGTGAATTTGAACCGAGGCTCATGTTGCCTCTGGCGCTGTCCTATGATCATCGTATTATCGATGGCGCAGATGCCGCCCGCTTTCTGCGATGGATTTGCAGTGCCCTCGAGGATCCGATCATGCTGGCACTTGAAGGATAATCCGAAGCAGGACGGCTCACGTGGTGCATACTCCCAATGACAGGTGTAATCCCTATCGGCGGAGGGGACAGGATTGGGCCGAGAGAAGGCGATGACGAATTCGAATTCAGGGTACTGGAGCAAATATGGCGAATAAAAGAACGCAGGTAGCGGTCATCGGAGGTGGGCCCGGCGGATATGGAGCGGCATTTCGTGCCGCCGATATCGGCCTGGAGGTAACTCTCATCGATCCAGCAGAGAATCCCGGAGGCGTCTGCCTCTATCGCGGATGCATCCCGTCCAAAGCCCTCCTGCATGTGTCGAAACTGATTACGGAAGCACGTGAGGCGAAAGAGTGGGGTATAACCTTCGGCGAACCTGAGATCGATTTGGAGCAATTACGTGCATGGAAAGATAGCGTGGTCAACAAATTGACCGGAGGGTTAGGCCAGATCTCCAGCCGACGAAATATCACCTATATTCAGGGCCGGGGTGAATTTCTGGATGCCGGGAACGTACAGATCCAAACAGGAAACGGAACCGAAACCCTGGAGTTCGAGCACGCTATACTGGCTGCCGGATCCCAGCCCTTTATTCTCCCGAACCTGTCGCTGGAGAGTGACCGGGTGATGGATTCCACAGATGCCCTGGAACTGCCGGATATCCCGGAGAAATTGTTGGTGATCGGCGGCGGATATATCGGCCTGGAGCTTGGCCAGGTATACCATACGATAGGGTCAGAAGTGTCGGTGGTGGAAATGATGCCGAACCTCTTACCTGGTGCGGATCAGGATCTGGTCAGAATTCTGGCCAAACGGATTCAATCGCAGTTCCGGGAGGTCATGCTGGAATCGAAGGTCGTAGAGCTGAAGGAACAGAAGAATGGCATAAAAGTCACCATTGAAGAGGAGGGCGGCGAGCAATTTAATAAAATCTATGATAAAGTGCTGGTGTCGATTGGCAGAAAGCCGATCACTGAAGGATTGGGACTGGAAAACACCAGAATCCGGACCAATGATAACGGATTCATTCAGGTCAATTCTCAGCGCCAGACCGTCGAGCCATCAATCTATGCAGTTGGGGATATTGCCGGTGAACCGATGTTGGCTCACAAAGCGACACATGAAGGCATTGTGGCTGCCGAAGCCATTGCCGGCGAGAAAGTGGCCTTCGAACCGTACGCCATTCCGGCTGTGGTGTTCACCGATCCGGAAGTCGCCTGGTGCGGTCTCACAGAAACCAGCGCAAAAGAACAGGATGTTGAGTACGAAGTAGCGAAGTTTCCATGGGGTGCCTCAGGGCGTGCCACCACTATTGGACGGAATGATGGCGTAACAAAACTGTTAATTGATCCCGAATCCGAACGGGTACTCGGAGTGGGAATCGTGGGTGTGGGTGCGGGCGAACTGATTGCCGAGGGTGTCCTGGCAATCGAAATGGCCGCGACGGCGGAAGATCTGGCCCTCACCATCCACCAACATCCTACCCTCTCCGAAACGGTGATGGAAGCGGCAGAAGTTTACTTCGGACAGGCAATCGATCTGTACCGGCCGAAGAAGTGATCCCTGGTTTTTCCTTATGATGGCGCCGGCTCATCACTTGATACATGCGGAATGAACAAATACATTATATTACTGTATAAAATTTGACTTACAGAAACAGGAGTTCTTTGACAATTGGGCTGTGCTAGATGGGGAGGTAGCGGTGCCCTGTACCTGCAACCCGCTAGAGCAGGATCGAATAACCGGAAGAGGATTGATGACCTGGATATTCTGGAGTAAGCGGTATTGAAATTGGAGTCCTGCGCAATAGGAAATTACCGAATCCCGTCAGGCCCGGAAGGGAGCAGCGGTAGGTAACGTACTATGTGCCGCGGGGTCACTCCGGTGGAGCTGGCTGCTGTAGAATGTTCAGCCACCATCGGTTCGAATCCGGATGCACAGCCCACATTCTTCTTCAACTCCGGAACGCTGGTAAATTACTATGACCTATCAAGTGCTTTCAATTAAGTGGCGCCCGCAATATTTCGAAGATGTTATCGGGCAGCAGCACGTGGCAATGACGCTCCAAAACTCCATCAAACAGGAGCGATTAGCCCATGCATATCTCTTCACCGGCCCACGCGGTGTCGGAAAAACCACCACTGCCCGCATCCTTGCGAAATATTTGAACTGTAAGAATCCCAGAGATTTGAATCCGTGCAACGAATGCAAGAATTGCAAAGAAATAACCGCCGGACGCAGTTTTGATGTGCTGGAGATCGACGGTGCCTCCAATAACGGTGTGGAAAATATCCGGGATCTCCGGGAAGCGGTGAAATACCCCCCCTCGGATGGTGAGTATAAAATCTACATCATTGATGAAGTGCATATGCTCTCAAACAGCGCCTTCAATGCATTGCTCAAGACGCTGGAGGAACCGCCACCGCACGTAAAGTTCATCTTTGCGACGACTGAGCCGGAGAAGGTGCTTCCGACCATCGTTTCCAGAACACAGCGTTTCGATTTCAAGCGTATTCCGCTGCCGAAGATCCGCGATCTGCTCCGTGAAATCTGTGATGCGGAAGAAATTGAAATTAGCACCGCAGCCCTTACGTTAATTGCACGAAAAGCCGATGGCAGCATGCGGGATGCGGAAAGTCTGCTGGATCAGGTGATTTCATTCTCCGGACAGGAGATAGACGATGACAGCGTGGCAATGATCCTGGGCATCGTCGATTATGATCTCTATCTCCGGTTGAGTGACATCCTGCAGCAGCACGATGTGCAGGCGGTGCTGGATCTCCTGGCGGAAGTCATTGAGTCTGGCTATGATCTGGGGGAGTTTCTGAACGGACTGGCTGACTTCTGGAGAAACCTGTTGATATTGAATTCCATGGATATCGGTGATGGTGGACTCCTGGACGTCCCCGAGAATTTCCGGGAGCAATTTGCATCGGCGGCGGAGACGTATGATGAACGTGATCTGCTCCGATTACTCAATTTAACTCTCTCGGTTCAGCAGCAATTTAAAAATGTCCGGAATCAGCGTATTTATCTCGAAAACTTCTTGCTGAAGTTGGTCCATTTCGATGAGTCCGTGCACCTCGATGAATTGCTGAAAAATGCACAAAGTGGCGGGACAAATCCCCGGAATGTCCACCCTGATTCGCCCGGAAACACGTCCTCCTCATCCCAGTCGTCCACCGGGAAAAAGCCACGCAGAAATATCGGACGAAAAAAAACTCGATTTAGGCCAGGCGATACGTCGCAACCCCGGCAGTCATCACCGGAGAGCAACCCCACGGATCAGCGCGAATCACCGGAGCCACGTGCCTCACAAGAAAATGCGGAAACACAACAACCAGATCTCCGGACGTTTCAGGAGAAATGGCAGCCATTCACTGAATTTGTGAAGGAGGAAAAGGGATTAGTCGGCCAGTTTTTAAACGAGTGTGAACCGGTGAAAATGCAAGGGAAAGTCCTGGAAGTTTTATTTGATAATGCGTTTGCATTTCACATGAAAAAAGTCGAGGAGAAATCCTCGGAGCTGGAAACATTGATTCAGCAATTTTTTCAGGTACAGGTCCGGTTAAAATGTCGCGCAGGTGATACCGGTCGAGCGGAGGATAACGCAGCGGATGATATTATTGATGACCCGATAACACAGGCCATCATTAATAATTTCGACGGTGAAATTATTCAATAAATGGGAGGAGACGATAGTTATGGTGAAAGGTGGAATGGGAAATCTGATGAAACAGGCGCAGAAGGTACAGCAGAAAATTGCGGAAGCACAGGAGCAGTTAGGGGATGTCAAGGTTGATGGCACGGCAGGCGGCGGCATGGTTACGGCCACCGCCAATGGTAACCAGGAAATTCTGGCGGTAAAAATAGAGCCGGAAGTACTGGAAGACGATCCCGAAATCCTGGAAGATCTGATTGTCGCGGCCGTCAATCAGGCTCTTTCCAAGGCAAACGAGGCGGCACAGGAAAAAATGAACGAAGCGACCGGTGGATTGCTCGGAAACTTACCCCAGGGATTGAACTTACCGGGAATGTGATACTATGCAAGGAATTCCGGATACATTACAGCACCTAATTGAGGAATTAACCAGATTCCCGGGAATTGGAAAAAAAACGGCCCAGCGCCTGGCTTTTCATATTCTCCGGATTGAGAGAGAAGAAGCGGTATCGCTGGCCCAGGCCATTATAAATACCAAAGACAGAATTACGCACTGCAGTCAGTGCTACAATATTTCCGAAGAAGATCCCTGTCACATCTGTACGAGTCCAAAACGTGATAAGTCAATTCTCTGTGTGGTGGAAGATGCAATGGACGTTATAGCGCTTGAGAAGACGAGTGAGTACCATGGGTTGTATCATGTGCTGGGTGGATTACTTTCTCCGCTCGACGGCGTAGGACCGGATGACCTGACTATTGACGGACTGCTCCGGAGAGTGGAGAATATCGAAGAAATAATTCTGGCAATCAATCCCAGTGTGGAAGGCGAAACCACTACCCATTATCTCATCAAGCTGCTGAAATCGAAGAACGTCAAAGTCTCCCGATTAGCCAGAGGAATTCCGGTGGGAAGCGATATGGAATATATTGATGAGGCCACCCTTTCACGGGCATTGGAAGGCAGAGTGAGTGTGTAATGATTGAAGGTGCTTCTCTGAAACAAAAGTGGCTGGAGCAGTTGCCAAACCAGTTAACCATACTCCGGGTCATTTTAACGCCGGTGTTTCTTTTCTGCCTGTTCTCAGACGGATTTGTCGCAAAAGTGTTGGCCGCAGCAGTTTTTCTGATTGCGTCGACAACTGATGCGTACGACGGCTATGTTGCACGGAAATATAATGTGGTATCAAGCTGGGGTAAATTCCTGGACCCGCTTGCCGATAAAATTCTGGTGCTCTCAGCGTTTGCCGGGATCTGGTATATGGGACTCTTTCCCCTCTGGATGCTGTTGCTCATCGTGCTGAGAGATTTATTTATTACCGGTTTGCGGATGTTTATGCGTGCTAAAAAGACATCTCTGGAAACCAGTTACTTTGCCAAATCAAAAACCGCGGTACAAATGGTGGCTATATATCTGATTCTTGCATTTTTAATTGTACGGGAATGGAGCTTGTTTTCTGGTTTTCACGAGGAATTCGTCTGGCTTGAAACACACGGTGGTATCTGGATTCTCATGTTGCTTGTGACTCTCCTTACGGCTGCCTCAGGACTGCATTATTTTTATGTAAACAGGACAACGATTCGCCGGTTATTACTTATCAATACATAGATGACCAAAACCAGCCAGGGACATACCAATAAGAGTTTTCAGTTACTTCTTGCAACGGTTGGTGGTATCGGTTTTATTCCGATAGCACCCGGGACTATCGGAAGCGCAGTGGCGCTTATTGTTCTCTGGTATGTGTCCACATTGCCACTGCTGGTGGAAGCATTGCTGTTCATTGGCCTGTTTTTCGCAGGAGTGTGGGCAAGTGAATCAGTCGAAAACGTTTCAGCTATACAGGATCCGGGATATATTATCATCGATGAATTTGTGGGAATGTGGACCGCCGTTTTCTTCATTCCCGCTTCCGGTGTGGGGTTCTTGTTCGCGTTTCTGTTCTTTCGTATATTTGATGTAGTAAAACCGGTACCCATTAATCGATTGCAGGAGATGAAGGGAGGGTGGGGAATTATGCTGGACGACATACTGGCCGGCCTCTTCGCAGGGATCCTCGTGCTCATCGGGACATTCATTCTATGAAAATAGCGTTACTCACCATCGGCGATGAATTACTGTCGGGGGTTACGGTGAATACGAATGCTGCATGGTTGGGGAATCAACTGCTGGAACAGGGATTTCCAGTGGACGAGTGGGTTACCGTGGGAGATGACAAATCCCGGATATGCAGATCGCTGGAATATCTCTGGGAATCTCACCGGTTAATCATTATAACAGGCGGGTTGGGGCCGACAAGGGATGATATAACTCCTCAGGCGGTTGCGGAATTTTTTGACAGTACATTGGTGTTTCACGAGCCGACTTACGAAAACCTCAAGAGACGGCTTTCCAGCAGGGGAATCGAAATTACCGAACAGCATAAACAGCAATCCATGGTTCCGGAGAAAGCTGAAATCCTTGCGAATGATGCAGGTACCGCCCCGATATTGCATTTCGCGGAAGACGGAAAAGAGCTCTTTTGCCTGCCTGGCGTGCCATATGAAATGAAATATCTTGTCCAAAATAAGGTTCTACCGCTTTTAAAGCAAAAACAGGCTACAAGATATGTCACACAATTGATCAGGACGACCAGTGTCCCGGAATCCACTCTCTTCCATCAGGTAGCAGATATTATTCAACACATGCCTGACGGAACAGTCGCCTTTCTTCCACATATCCAGGGTGTGGATATACGGTTCATCATGGAAGAGTCGGCTGCGGAACAGTTCCGGCTCGAGACGGTGGTCAAAGAGATCAGGAAGCGGTTAGGAACGGTTATTTATGCAGATAGGGATGAGACACTGTCCGGTGTGGTGGGGAATTTGCTCCGGGAGGGGCATCTCACCCTTGCCACGGTCGAATCCTGCACGGGAGGCCTTCTGGCGGATGAAATCACCAACATCCCGGGAAGTTCAGATTATTTTCTGGAGGGGGCTGTCACCTACAGTAATGCATCAAAGATACATCGCCTGGGAGTTTCGGAGGCGCTTATTCGGGACCATGGGGCTGTGAGTGAACAAGTGGCGTTGGCCATGACAGAAGGTATTCGGCAAACCAGCGGAGCGGACACTGCACTCGCCACCACGGGCATTGCCGGCCCGACCGGTGGGACCTCTGCAAAACCCGTCGGCCTGGTGTTTATCGGATACGCAGCCGGTGAGGAGGCAAATGCCCGTCGATTTGAATTTGGCGGAGATCGAGGGCTGAATAAAGCGCGTGCGGTTTATGCCGCCTTGAATTTGTTGCGACTGGAAATACAGAACACACAATAACGAGTATCTATGATACGAATATTTTTTGCAGTGCCGATTCCGGAGAAAATCAAAGCAACTCTTGCCAGATTTCAGGATGAGATGCAGAATATATCCGGACGGGTAAAATGGGTCCGGCCGGAGGGAATGCATCTGACTTTGAAGTTTATCGGCGAGGTGGAGCAGGATCGGGCGGAACAACTCTGGACTGCTCTGGACGATCTGGATTTCCCGGCGCCTTTTGAGGTCACGCTGGATAAACCTGGTGTCTTTCCAAACCCGCGCCGTCCCCGGATATTATGGATCGGCCTGGAACACACTGAAGAGCTCGTTACCGTGGCTTCTCAAATTGATGAACGCCTGCAACAGGAAGGGGCAGAACCGGAATCACGCAAATTTCATCCGCATCTGACCCTGGGACGGGTAAGAGGCAAGGGATTGCCGCGACCGGTGATAGAAGATTTCTTAAATCTTGCGGTGCCCCCTCAACCGATGCGGATGGAGTCGGTGGTGTGTTATAAGAGTGATTTACAGCCGAGCGGCGCAGTCTACACCGCTTTGCATACCATACATCTTGAGAAGTGAGACCCATTACAGAAACCACGAATGACACGAATGATCACGAATGAAAATAAAAAATCAAAAAATATCTTTGGGATAGACGAGATAATTAAAGAGATATAACCTCAATAAAAAGAACTAAAATTACTTCCAGAGATTTTTTAGTGACCTCATCAATGAAATCAGATAGAAAGGAACAGATAACATATGGTGACCGCGACGAATAAAGAAAAAGAGAAAGCTGTTGAACTTGCTGTTTCACAAATCGACAAGCAATTCGGCAAGGGATCGATTATGCGCCTGGGAGAAGAAGGTGCTCAGGTTAGCATTCCTGCGATATCGACCGGGTGCCTGTCTCTGGATGCCGCCCTGGGAGTGGGGGGATTGCCCCGGGGACGGATTTCTGAAATTTATGGACCGGAGGCTTCCGGGAAAACCACTCTGGCCCTCCATGTCGTTTCTGAAGCGCAGAAAACCGGGGGCTATGCAGCGTTTATCGATGCCGAGCATGCCCTGGATCCGATTTATGCGAAAAAGTTGGGAGTCGATATCAACAATCTGCTGGTATCACAGCCTGATAACGGAGAACAGGCGCTGGAAATTACGGAAACCTTGGTTCGGTCCGGTGCCATCGATGTGGTGGTGATTGATTCGGTGGCCGCCCTGGTACCCAGGGCAGAGCTGGAAGGGGAAATGGGGGATTCTCATGTGGGTCTCCAGGCTCGTTTGATGTCCCAGGCCCTGCGAAAACTCGCCGGAAGCGTGAATAAATCGCATACCTCGGTGGTGTTTATCAATCAGGTCCGTGAAAAAATCGGTGTGATGTTCGGAAATCCGGAGACAACTTCCGGGGGGCGGGCGCTGAAGTTCTATACCACCGTGCGCATTGATATTCGACGGATCGGGTCCATCAAAGAGGGACAGGATGTGGTTGGAAACAGAACCCGCACGAAGATTGTGAAAAACAAGGTCGCCTCTCCGTTCAAGGAAGTGGAATTCGATATTATGTATGGAGAGGGAATTTCCTACGAAGGGGATCTGCTGGATCTGGCAGTTGATGCCGATATCGTGGACAAGGCCGGATCCTGGTACTCCTATGGCGAAGAACGATTAGGTCAGGGCCGGGAAAATTCCAAACAGTTTCTCAAAGAGAATCCGGATATCTGCAAAGAAATCGAGAAAGAAGTGAAAGCCTCTCTCGGCATGATTGAAGAAGAGGAAGAGCAAGCGGAGACTGCTGAGGCAGATTCCGATTAATCATTCGTTCCCGGCGAATGGAGTGTGCCGATACGTCAGTTTCCGGAAAAAGAATGTATGCAATTTTCTGGGATTTCTAGAAAAAAATTCCAGGCCAGGTGCGTTGACCGATGCGGGTGGGCATAGTCAGGTGGTATGAAAATCACAAAAATAGAGCAGCAGCAGAAGAATAAGCGACGATACTCTATCTATCTGGATGGTGAGTTCGGATTCGGCATTCATGAATCCATTCTGTTAAAAGCCGGTCTCCATGCCGGTGACGAGATCTCCTCCGAAACCATCGCACAGTATGAAAAACAGGATGCGCTATTTCGGGCCAAGGAAACCTCGTTTCACCTGCTCAAGTATCGCCAGCGAAGCGAAGCGGAACTCCGGCAGCGATTATTGCAAAAAAGTTTCGCCGAAGAGATCGTGGAAGAAACTGTTGCGGAGCTTAAACAAAAAAAATACCTGGACGATGCAGAATTCGCCCGGTTGTTTTCCGAGGATCTCCTGACAAGAAGGAATATCGGCCCCTTGCGGATGCGGGCCGAGTTGATAAAAAAACAGGTGCCGAAGCCGATAATTGATCAGACCATCCACACCCTGTATCAGAAATACGATGAGTATGAACTGGCCAGAAAAGCCGCTGAGAAGAAACTCCGAACGCTCACCCGGGTGGATAATCAAACCGCATACCGGCGGGTGACCAACTATCTTGCCCGGAGAGGCTTCGGCTGGGATATCATCTCGGAAGTCGTTGATATCGATCCAACCGATGAATGACCGTATTCCCATTGTAGTTTCAGAGATTCATATTGAAAATGATTCCAAAGAAAGATAAGTTTTTGCGTCTTTGAAAATAAGCGAGGAAGGCCGGTTAAGAATGAAGCGATTCAGTATTATATTCGGATTTATAATCACGTTGAGTGCGCAAGCGGTATTCGGCCAGGTTCAGCCGCCTGAAATGGCACCAACCACAGATAAGCAGGGACTCTCCATGGGCGGGGGGATAGGTGCGGTAGGGATAAACGGCCAGTTATATAATTCAATCACTCTGCGCCCCGAGTTTCGCGCAGGAAAGTTTGGAATCGCGCTTGATCTACCGTTGTATTTTAACGCAAATGGCGAGCTCCGCACCGAGGAGTGGAACGATCCGGGGGATATTCTCGACAAGATATATTATGTGAGATACGGTTTGCCTGATGACAGCCTCTATGTGCGGGCAGGCGCCCTATCGAGTGTCACCCTGGGATATGGACTGATTGTCCGGGATTATACCAATACCATCGACTATCCCAGCATTCGCCGGACAGGCGGTCGTTTTCGGATCATGAAGGGCCCGGTTGGCCTGGAAGGGTTCGTGGCCAATTTCAAGGAGTTAAGCGGTCCCGGTCTGGTCGGCGGACGGCTTACTTACAGCGGGCTTGGGCCGTTTGTTATCGGTGCTACGGTGGTCAGTGATATCAATCCCTATCTTGGCTTGCCCGATGAGGATAATGACGGATATCCAGACCGGGTGGACGACTTTCCCAGAGATAAAGATTATGCCGTCGATTCTGACGGCGACGGAATCCCGGATCCTGTGGACCTGGATCGGGACGGAGATGGCTGGGCGGACAATCCGGAGGCCAGCACCAGATTGGAAGCGATTGAAGGCTCCCTTCCCTTCCCGCTTGATCCCGACGGTGCGCAGGTGAAACCCGAACCATTCAATGTGAAAAATGCCGATGCACCGTCCATTACCGAAGTTGGCCTGGATATTGGCCTGCCGATCCCGTTTCTGACCACCGAGTACACGCAATTGTTTCTCTATGCCCAATCGGCAATGCTGCTGAACGAGCAGAACGCCGTGACGGCCGTGGATACCAACGGATGGGGCATCGGTGCACCGGGAATCAGTTTCGATACCCGGTTTCCGTTTAACGTCGATATGAATATCAGCTTCGAGTATCGCCTTTTCAGCAAGTATTTTGTGGGCGAATTTTTTGACAGAGCGTACGACATAGAACGGGTGAGTTTCCGGCGCGCTCCGAATACAGATTCGCTGCGGGTCGTGACCAAGGCAGGCAAGTTGCTGCCGAATATCACCGGCCGGCTCAAAGGATACTACGGCAGTTTATCCTTTAACTTCTTTAACTGGATCACCCTGCGTTCAATCTATCAGGATTACAAAGGCCGGATCCGGGATCGCTCCTTTTACGCTGACGCACATCTTAATACGCAAATTATTCCGAAGATTTCATCTGCCTACGGCTACTATCGAAAATCACATGTCAGTGGAGACAACCTGTTTTCGGTGAAGGACGAATCAACAATTTGGGGGTATCGAATCGGGTATCAGGTCGGGGACAATGTTCAGTTACTCCTTGGGTATCGGGAAACGTATCTGGACAGGAACGGTAACGGGAGAATTGACAATGGAAACGAAACCATTCGAACCACCAGTGTGGAAACCGCCTTCAATTTTTAACGTACAACGGCTGAGATGATTGAATATGAAGCGTAATTGAGGAAGGGTTTGAATCAGGTTTTATGATGAAATCATCGGAAATACGGCAATCCTTTATCGATTTTTTTGTTGAGCGAGATCATAAATTTATTCGCAGCAGTCCGGTGGTCCCTATCGGTGATCCCACGCTCTTGTTTATCAATGCGGGCATGAATCAGTTCAAAGGAATATTTTTGGACATGGAAGATCCGCCGGAGCCCCCCCGTGCCGTCAATAGCCAAAAATGTATCCGGGTGAGCGGGAAGCATAACGATCTCGAAGAAGTCGGGAAAGATACTTATCACCACACCTTTTTCGAAATGCTGGGAAACTGGTCGTTCGGGGATTACTATAAAGGCGGTGCCATTGAATATGCCTGGGAACTGCTGACCGGGGTCTGGGATCTCCCGAAGGAGCAGTTGTACGCCACCGTACACTACACAGATGATGAAGCCGAAAATCTCTGGCCGGAAGTGACGGATATCTCACCGGATCGAGTCCTGCAATTCGGTGATAAAGATAATTTCTGGGAGATGGGCGAAACCGGTCCCTGCGGTCCCTGTTCCGAAATCCACATCGACCGGGGACCGGGGTATTGTGATAAGCAGGAAGTCGAAGGCCATACCTGTGCCGTGAATGGCGGATGTGCCCGGTTTATCGAAATCTGGAATCTGGTGTTTATCCAGTTCAATCGTGATGAGGAGGGCGAATTGCATGAATTGCCCAACAAGCACATTGATACCGGAGCAGGATTCGAGCGCATTGTCGCATTGCTGCAAGACAAGCGATCCAATTACGACACGGACTTATTCATGCCTGTGATCCGGCATATTGAAGATCTCAGTGGAGTGGAATATACCAGAGATGACCGGGGCACACCACACCGGGTGATCGCCGATCACATTCGTGCACTGACTTTTGCTATCGCAGACGGGGCGCTTCCCTCCAATGAAGGGCGCGGATACGTCTTGCGGCGTATTTTACGACGGGCGGCAAGATTCGGGCGTCAACTGGGCATGAAACAACCGTTTATTTATGAATTGGTTGATACGGTCGCCGGCAAAATGGAGGGTGCTTTTCCGGAAGTCCGCGAAAAGCAAGCCCACGTGGAGAAGGTGATTCAGGCAGAGGAAGAGTCGTTCAACGAAACCCTGGATCGCGGGCTGGAAATCTTTGAATCCATGGTGGAGAAAACGGAGGCTCGGGGAGAAGACATCCTGCCGGGAAAAGATGCTTTTCAGTTGTACGATACTTACGGATTCCCGGTGGATTTGACCCGCCTCATGCTGGAAGAGCGCGGCTATGATATCGATATGGACGGATTCAATGAGCGTATGGAAGCTCAGCGAGAACGAGCCAGGAAGGCGGGAAAATTTGACAGTGCAGACGAAGAATCCGGTGAATGGATAGAACTCACGGAAGGGGAGCATTCCGGGTTCATCGGATATAGGGATCACGAAATCGAAACCAGTATCCGGAAATACCGCCCCAGGGATGACACGATAGAACTCGTGCTGGCGGCGACCCCATTCTATGCGGAATCCGGCGGGCAGGTCGGTGATACCGGCTATATCAGGGGAGAGGATTTCACCTTTCGGGTGACAGATACCCAGAAAGGCCCGGATGGCGAAACTGTCCTGCACATCGGATCCCTGGAGGAAGGCGAATCCCTCAGCACATCGGAAGTCCGTGCAAAGATTGATGTGGACCGGCGTCGACGAACCATGCGGAACCATACCGCGACGCATTTGCTGCATCGGGCCTTGAAAAGTGTGGTAGGAGAACATGTCAATCAGGCCGGATCCCTGGTTCACCCGGATTATCTCCGTTTTGATTTCACCCACTACGAAAAATTAACCCCGGAGCAGATCCGGGAAATCGAGCATCTGGTGAATTCGAAAATATTGAATAATATTGGCCTGGATGCGCATGTGACCTCCTTTGACGATGCAAAAGAGGAGGGCGCTGTGGCACTGTTTGGCGAAAAATATGGTGAACGAGTCCGGGTGGTGGAAGTGGAAGGCTATTCCAAGGAGCTCTGTGGCGGCACGCATGTGAACCGGACCGGGGACATCGGTATGTTTAAAATTATTTCGGAGTCTTCCATCTCCTCCGGGATTCGCAGAATTGTGGCTATCACCGGCAATGCAGTAGAAGAGCAGCTGCGTAAACAGGACGAGATTCTGGAGGAGGCGCGCAGGTTGCTTAACTGTTCCCCGGATGAGCTTCCCGGCCGTATTGCCTCTTTACAAAAAACAACGAAAGACATGGAAAAAGAGCTGGCCCGTCTCAAAGAGAGTCAGCGCGCTGAGAATGTGGATGATATTCTGGCGGATGCATTCCAGTTTAACGGGTATGAAGTTGTCGCAAAAAAGCTGCAGGTACAGGACAGGCAGGGCCTCGAGAACTACGGGGATCTTCTCCGGAATAAACTGCAATCCTCCAATCACGGTGGCATCGGAGTATTAGGCGCCGTTGTGGACGGCAAGCCGACGGTTGTCTGTGTAGTTACCGATAACCTGATTCAAAAAGGTGTACAAGCAGGAGCCATTGTCGGTAAAATCGGGAAGGCCCTGGGTGGCGGAGGCGGCGGAAGACCGCATCAGGCAACTGCCGGCGGAAAGGACGCCAATAAACTGGATCAGGTCCTGCAGCGCATACGAGATTATTTACCTGATATGGATGAGTCTGTTTAGAAAACACCTCGCCCCGAAGGGATGCTCCGAAGTCCCAGAAGGGATCCCGTTGGGGGAGTCTCTTCGAGGCCTTCGGCAAAGAGATCCCGTGACGACGGGACAAAGAACGCCTCGAAGAGATCCCTCTGGGACAAAGAAAATATACAATATATCCGTCCAAATGGCGTCATACATTGTGCTCATATCTTCTCTCCATACTCAACAGAAGCCACGTGCACCAACTTGTATCAGACGCATGTTTTCTAAACACTCTCATATAGATGTGTAAATTCGGATAAACCTCAACACCGATATTCTGAGATGAATAGTATGCACACACCCTTAATGAATGAGATCAGCGTTCCCGGAAAAATAGGCTGCCAGCTGCCGGAATGTGATGTGCCGGAACAAGATCTGCCCGATTTGATTCCGGAAGAATTTTTACGTCAATCCCCTCCGAATCTTCCTGAACTGAGCGAACCGGAAGTCGTCCGGCATTTCGTGAACCTGTCCGCAAAAAACCATCATGTGGATAAAGACCTCTATCCCCTGGGAAGCTGTACCATGAAATACAATCCCAAGGTGAATGATGCCATCGCCGGATTTTCAGGATTTGCAGAATTGCATCCGGAACAACCCGCGGAAACTGTGCAGGGTGCCATGCAGCTGTATTATGAACTGGAGCAGCAGCTCTGCGCTATCACCGGAATGGATACTTTCACGCTCCAGCCGGCAGCGGGTTCCCACGGAGAGCTCACCGGCGTGATGATCATGCAGAAATATCATCAAAAGCAGGGAAACACGGACCGGCGATACATTATTATTCCGGATTCTGCACACGGAACAAATCCGGCCAGCGTGGCCATGGGCGGTTTTGAAACTCTGGAGGTCCAATCCGATGAACGAGGACTGGTCGACCTGGATGATCTGAAATCCCTGGTAACAGAGGAAGTGGCCGGCATGATGTTGACGAATCCCAACACCCTGGGATTGTTCGAGGAAGATATTTCGGAAATCACCGAACTCTTCCACAGCGTCGACGCACTTATGTATATGGACGGCGCGAACATGAATGCATTGTTGGGGATCGCCCGCCCGGCGGAAATGGGATTCGATATCACGCACCTTAATTTGCATAAAACCTTCTCAACGCCGCACGGCGGAGGCGGCCCCGGTTCCGGTCCCATCGGGGTTACCTGCCGGTTGGAACCCTTCCTGCCGGTTCCGCTCATTCAGTATAATGAACAGGATGGTCGCTACGAGTTCAGCTGGGATCGTCCGGACTCCATCGGAAAAATTCACACCTTCTACGGCAATTTCGGCATGATGGTGCGCGCATATGCGTACATCAGGATGCTGGGTGCCGCAGGACTGAAATCGCTGGCCAAAAATGCCATTATCAATGCCAATTATTTACGGGAACATCTGCGGGATATTTTCGAGTTGCCACACGATCAACGCTGCATGCACGAATTTGTTTTGTCCGGATCCCGGCAGAAGGAGAAGGGAGTCCCGACGCTGGAGATCGCCAAACGGTTGCTGGATTTCGATTTCCATGCCCCGACGATCTATTTTCCTCTGATTGTCAAAGAGGCGTTGATGATCGAACCCACCGAGTCGGAATCCAGGGCAACACTGGATCGATTCATTGAGGTAATGCATCAAATTAATACGGAAATCGATGAGAATCCTGACATTGTAAAGGAAGCCCCCCATACCACCCCGGTAAAACGCATTGACGAAGTGAAAGCCAACCGGGAATTAAATCTTCGGTGGGATGACACCCGGTAGGGAAAGTAAATTTTTTTATTCCGGTACATTGTAAAATAATCTGAATCGCAGCTGATGCGGCAGGAGGGCGGTCAGTTCTTTCCTGATTAGCCCTAAAACGTGCGGCCCACCAGGGACGATCCCTGCGAACAGTTCTTCCAATCCGGTCAGCTTGCACATTCTCCGTGTATGTGAAATTTAGTACTTGCAAGTGAAGATCGGATCTCCCAAATTTAGGGAGAACTGACTGGTCAGTTCTGAAAGTAAGGAATCGCGTGAAGACCATACGAGATTTTGTCCATCGCTTCCCGAAACTCATTGTCCTGATCACGCTTGCCGTCACGGCGTTTTTGGGATATCACGCCTTTGACATTACCATCAATACCGATTTAAAGCACATGTTTCCCGAGGACGATCCGGCGGTTGAAACCTTTGATCGAATCAGCGAAAAATACGGGGGGACGGAATATATTGTCTTCGTGCTGGGCGATGACAATATTCTTGATGTGCGCTCTCTCAGGCTGATTGATTCCCTGACGGTAGCATTCGGAAAAATCGCAGGGGTTACGCAAGTACAAAGTATTACCAATATCGAGGAAATACGCGGAGAAGGATTCACCATTGAAGTCGGGCAATTGGTACCAGAACTCCCGAAGACAGAGGAGGAAGCGCAGGCAATACAGCAGAAAGTTCAAAACAATTCCCGATACATCGGTACGCTGGTTTCCGACGTTTTCCGCTATGCGAACATTCTCGTTCAGCTGAATCCCCAGGCCGATAAGAAACATGTGATAGACGCCATCGAACGGATTCGTTCCGAGACTGATATTCCCGGAGAGAGTTATCTGACAGGCAGCCCGGTGCTCACTGAAGAAATCGCCGAGAGCATGAAAGGGGATATCGTTCGACTGTTACCCTTTGTCACTTTGGTGGTAATGGCGATTTTATTCTGGGGTTTCCGGAGTAAGCGCGGTGTAGGGCTTCCTATTATCATCGTGTTAATCAGTCTTATCTGTACCATCGGATTTTTCGCCTGGCTGAACCAACCGCTTTCGATTGTAAGTACAGCACTGCCGGTATTGTTGGTCAGTGTGGGAAGTGCGTATGCTATTCATCTGTTGGCCAGATTCTACGAGGATCAGTACCATGGGTTGGAGAAAGAGCAGGCGGTTTCCGAAAGTATTCTGAATGTGGGTATTGCCATTGTGATGGCCGGCTTTACTACCGTAGCAGGGTTTTCATCGTTGGGGTTTTCCCAGCTGTCGATTATCAAGGATTTCGGGCTGTTGACTGCGTTCGGAATTTTCGTTGCACTGATAATTTCTATTACCTTTTTACCTGCCTCTTTGCTGATTTTACAAGCTCCCAGACGATTCGAAGCCGCCGAGAAACGTCTCTGGCTCGATTTTTTGTTCGACAGAATTACCATCATGGTACGAAAATCTTATGGTGTCGTGCTCGTCATCACAGTTGGAATTGTTGGTCTGTCTGCGTGGGTCATTCCTGAAATCCAGCCGGAGACGAATTACATCACCTTTTTCCCGAGAAACAGTAATGTCCGCCAGGCGCACGATCTGGTGAACAGCAAATTCGGAGGCGCCAGTTCGTTTGAAATAATCATTGATACCGGAGTAACAAACGGCATCGAAGATCCGCAATTTTTAGCAAACGTCCAGCAATTCCAGGATGATATTGCCGAAATAGAATTGCTGTCACATCCAATCTCAGTGGTGGATCTTCTCAGAGAAGAAAACAGAGCCCTGCATGGTGATGACCCTCAGTATGATCGACTGCCCGAATCCGGGATTGCGCAATATCTTCTGCTGCTGGAATCGGATGATAACGCGATACTGGAAAATTTCATCGATTTTGATCACCGGGAACTGCGCATCCGGGTGATGAATGCCAGCACCGAAAGCCGGGTAACCAAACAGATACTCGGCAACGTGTATCATCTGGTAGATACGTATTTCGGAAATCGGAACTATGACATCACCGTTACCGGTGTGCCCGTTCTGGGTGAGAAGTTGATGGATATGATTCTTTCCAGCCAGATTCGGAGTCTCATTTCCGCTGTCCTGTTCGCATTTGTGATCACGAGTGTGCTGCTGCGATCTCCGCGGCGGGGACTCTTCTGCAGTATTCCCATAGCCGTCACTGTGCTGGTGAATTTTGGCATCATGGGATGGAGCGCCGTGCCACTGGACGTTGCCACCAGTATGATCGCCAGTGTTGCCGTTGGCATCGGCATTGACTACAGTATTCATTTCTACACGCGATATGAGGAGGAGCTCGGCAAGAACGGTGATGTCAGATACTCTCTGGAGCGGGCAATTCACATGGTCGGACGGGCGAATTATTTTAATGCGTCTGCAGTCATCGCCGGATTCCTGGTCCTTCTCTTCTCCACCTTTCCTCCGTTACGAATGTTCGGCTTACTCTCGTCCGTCACGATGGGTGTTGCTTTTCTGGGAGCGATGCTGCTTTTGCCGTCGTTGATTCTTGCCTCTCACTCGCTCCGGCAACGATTGCAGCAAGGTTTCACATCAAATTGAAAATTAGGGAGTGGTTTACAATGAAGAAAATAGCATGTCGCACACTAATTGTTGGATTCTCCTTCCTTTTTTTCGCAGGGAATGTCATGTCGCAGGAGCTCACTGCTCAGCAGGTACTGGACAGGGTGGAGCACGCCATCGAGGCAAATTCTGCCGAGATTCATATGCAGATGGAGCTATACAGCGCTGCCGGCAGTAAACGGGAGCGGGCGCTGGCAGCCTATGCGAAAGAGACAGATGGGTTGTCGAAATCACTTATCAGGTTCTCCCAGCCCCCTGATATTGCAGGGACTTCCTTTCTTTCTCTGGAACAGAAGGACGGGGACGAAGAAATGTACCTGTTCATGCCGGTGTTGGGGAGTGTCAGGAAAATTGCGGGCAGTCAGAAAAGCGGGAGCTTTGTGGGCACCGATTTCACCTATAATGACCTCACTATCCTGGGTGGCGGCAATTATGGGAAAGACTATGAAGCCAGTATTCTGGAGTCCAGTGCCGGGGAATATTTACTCCGGCTGGAACCTCTGAAAGAAGCCATCGAATATCATTACGCACGGATGCAGGTGCCCTCGTCGAACTGGCTTCCGACAAAAATCGAATTCTATGATGAGAATGAGCAATTGAGCAAAGTACTGACCAACCGTGAAATTGAGCAAATAGACGGAAATTGGACGGCGAGAGAGATCACCATGGACAACGCGCAGAAAGGCACCAGAACAGTGCTCCGTTTGACCGAAGTGCGCTATAACGTCTCTCTCGACGATCAGATATTCACTACCCGATATATGATGCGGCAGAGATAGGTGCCTTTCCCTGCGCAGTGAACACGAAGCATGTTCAAGGAGGACGAGTATGCGAGGATTAGATAAATGTTGTTTTATTGCATTCATTCTACTGGTGTTCTCTGCAGCCGGTATTTCCCAGGAGCTCAGTGTTTCCGGGAAATATCGGGGGGAATTTGAAATTTTTCGACAGGACAGCACCTATCACCATCAGCATTGGCTGAACCTGATCTTCGAGAAATCTCTGGGCCAGGATGCGGGCATGCATCTGAATGTGGAATTCAACGATTATGGATCTGCTGCTGTTTCCGCGCTTTTGCAGGAAGCTTATGTAGATTATTATACCAAGCGGATCGATTGGCGCTTTGGAAAACAAATTATCTCCTGGGGCAGTGCCTATCAGCTCAATCCGACCAGCTATTTCAATCCCTATGACTTGACCCCCATTACTCCGGGAGAGAAGCGGTTGGGTGTTGTTGCCGCTGCCGGCCGGTATTACGCACAGGCGCGGGTCGAAATTTCCGGTGTGATTACCCCCTTCTTTGCCTCCCATCAGCTCCCCCCCGGATCGGAAGATCATCTCATCGAGTACGCAGTCGCCCGGACGCATGAAAGCCTGAATCAACAGGTACCGGAGATTCCTGTTTTTCTGGATCGACACACTCCGTACGTGCTGCCTTCGGTAGAGCCCACCGTTGAGAACACCGCTGCCGGTATACAAGTGACCAAGCGTGGTCTGGGGAAATTCGATGTGTCAGTGAGTGCGTATCACGGCCGGGATAAGAGTTTTGCCGTTGATGAGGAGGCTACCGGGAATTCAATATATATTAATCCTGACGATTTGCAGAACCTGGATCGGTTCGCCACGATCTATTTCATGTATCCGGAAGTCAATCGGGTGGGGGTTGATATAATAGGCACACTGGGCAATGCCGGTATCTGGCTGGAAGGGAATCACAGCCGTTATTATAAAGACCAGTTTCGGAATACGACCAGCGTTACCGGGGGTATGGATTATCGCTTTTCCAATGATCTGTACATTGTAGGGCAGGGCATGTATATTCAGGGGAGAACCGAAGATGAACAGGGAATAAGAGCCCTGATGGGATATGCCTCAAAACCGGTATTCGGATTTCATGAAATGGAAATTGCGGGAGTATATGATTTCGAAAGTGAATCGTATTTTCTTCAACCGCAGTTCAACTATTCCCTGGGGAATGCGGTGCATCTGGATATCGGAGGAACGCTTGTGGAAATCAAGCAGTCGGAGTATGCCGAGATGTTTTCGCGGATTATCGGAGACCGGCTCTATGCCCGGTTAAGTATTGATTTCTGACCATTTCGAAGACAGAGCACATGGAAGCAAAAAACAGACAGATCATCGATGTGGCCATTGATATGTTCTCTGAGCGGGGTTTTCATCAAACCACCATGCAGGACATCGCCGAGTCCGCCGGAGTCGGTAAGGGCACCATCTATCGATTTTTCGAAAGCAAGGAGGATTTAATTTCTTCCCTGGTAGAATTTGCTATTGAAGATATTACCCGGGAAATGCAATCGGCAATCGAAAAGTTGAACCATCCTGTTGAAAAACTGCGGTCAATTATCGCTGTGGAGGTGGACTACTATGATCAGCACCGGAATCTCGCAAAATTTCTGGTGCGTGAAGTGTTGGGGTATCGTAACAAATTCGAAGACCACATTAAAAAGATACACTCAACCAGAGCAACCATTGTTGAGCGCGTCATTCAAGAAGGTGTGGATACAAAATACTTTAAAAAAGTCAATCCGGCCACGCTGGCTGCTTCGCTGGAAGGAATGGTGCTGGCCGCTGTCATTTTCTGGTTCATGTTCAGTGACTCCTTCCCCAAACAGGAAATACAAAATGACCTCTATACGGCCCTCTTTGAGGGTATTCTGGTAAATCCTTGAAGTGGAAGATTTCCTGCGCTCATCCCCGGGAGATTTCGCTGTTGTGCGGCGATCTCCGGAAGAGCATAGAGCGTTGAAAAATTAGTGCTAACAGCGTAATCAAGGATTTCTTTGGAAAGGACTCCTGCTGAGAAATCCTTCGGGGGAAGCAGATGTAACATGTTGAAACAGACTCCCTTTGATGATATATAGAATAGACATTCCCTAGTTCTTACGGATACAAGAGAGTATTGGTCAGTATGTCTTTGCGTTCATTGTCCCGAAGATCCCGTTGGGGCGGGCTTGGCGACCTTTGCGTTTTCCACCCAAACTCAACAGAAGGCAAATATTTTGAATTAAAGCAGAGTATATTTAGATTCCGGCAGTACCAGGCGTAGCGAGGAAACATTTTTGTCCACTATGGTTTGAAGAGGAAGAAGAATTGACGAATTCCTCTGGGGGAAAGGAGTGTATTTATTTCACCATATCAGAATAGATCGCCGGTCCGGGAATCGATCCAAGATACGCTGGATCAAATAGCACAGGACTATATTGAGAACACCGGAAGCGAAATCTGTCTTGAATTGACCGGTGCTATCGACCAGCTATTGATGGAGGCTGGCAAGCCGTTATTCAATCGTGTGGCTGCATTTGCCATCGGAGGGTACGGACGGCGCGAGGTGTGCCGGCATTCGGATGTTGATCTATTTATTCTCTACGATTCCGCCGACCACGATTCGATTGAAAACCGGTTGAAAGAGTTTCTGCATCCTCTCTGGGATGCCCGGTTGGAGATAAAGTACAGCGCCCATACGCTGAGTGAAGTTGAGAGGAAAATGGGGGAGGATTCGGATTTCGCCACAGCGCTGATCGAGTCCCGACCGCTGCCCAGTCATCCGGATTTGATTCGACGATTTCACGAAGTCGTCAGCCAGTATTTCGCAAACGGGAACGACCGATTTGTCCAGATCAAGCTCGAGGAAGACCGGGCCCGGCGGAAAAAATACGGTGACACCTACAAACTGCTGGAGCCAAATATCAAGGAATCCGCAGGTGGCCAGCGGGATCTGCATACACTGCAGTGGTTGATTGTCGGCAAGGGGGATCGGAAGCCGGGCATTACGCCGGAGGAAACAATCGGCACCTTTGATCTTTTGCAGTGGCTGTTGAATGAGAACTATATCACCGTGCGGGAGTTCGCGTCCCTGAAGGATGCATATAATTTTATTCTGCGCATTCGCCATGGAATACATATCCTGGCGAACTCCGGAAATACCAAGAGCGATCATCTTGATATCAATATCCGTCATCGGCTTGCCCGGGTGTTGGGGTACGTGACAGGAGAGGCACCCGATGTCCAGGCTTTTATGCAAGCCTACTATCGAGCGGCCCGGGAAATCGATTATGCGCATAATTTTTTAATCAACGAGCAGTTCGGTCATTCGGATTCCAGGTGGTGGCAGCGCCGGAAAGAAGAAAAACTGGATCAGTTTCCGGGATTAGTCCGTGTGAATAATAGTCTTATCAGTGATGCCGAGCAGTCGCTTCCCAGAGATCCTTCAGTGCTGGTGGAGGTCTTCCTGTATGCGCAGCAGCAGCAGTTACAGTTAACCCGTGATGCCCGGCAGCAGATCGAGCAGAGCGTACACACGCTCCCGGAAACGCAGTTCCAGAATGCCGTTATCGGACGGAAATTATGCGATATTCTGACCGCGCCGGACGCCGCCGAAATACTGCGTGCTCTCCTGTATACGGAGATTCTGGTCAAGGTTATCCCCGAGATTGAAAAAATCCATCGGCTCCACATCCAGAGCATGTATCATTATTACACTGTGGATGAACATACGTTTCGTACCATCGAGAATCTGCAGAAAGCCGTTTTTTCGAATACCAGGCACGGGCACTATGAATTTCAACAAGTGTATCAGGAACTGGAGGATCCCGTCCCGCTGTATCTTGGGTTGTTACTGCATGATATTGGTAAATCGGAGAGCCGGGACGAACATCACGAGCACGGCAGCAGTATGGTATCGGATATTTTATCCAGACTCGGGCTGGGACATTATACTGCGGCCGTCCAATTTCTGATTCAGGAGCACCTGGAGATGGAGCGGTTTGCCTTTCGACGCGATATTAATCGCATAGAAACCATCGAAGCCTTTGGTGCAATTGCGCGCTCGGAAGAGAACCTGCGGTTATTGTATTTACTTACCTACGCTGATATCAGTGCGGTAAGCCCGGAATTATGGACTGAGTGGAAGGCGACGCTCCTTCATGAATTATTCCGGAAAACCCGGCGATACATGCTCGGAGAACCAATCCAGCCGGAAAGTGCCGGAATACCGGAATGGAGCGACAGTTTCCGGCAGGCGTACGACGACCATATCCGCCAGATGGGCCCCCGGTATGCCGCCCAATTCACCAGGGAAGAGATTGCAGAGCATATCAGAATTATTCAACAGCTTGCATACATGGAGGGCACAACTCAGGAAGTGGTGGTATTGGTTGATCAGGAAGCTGCGTTTACCGAACTCACGGTTATCACCGGGGACAGGCCGAAATTGTTATCGACCATCTGCGGAGTGCTGACTTCGCACGGCCTGGACATCATGGATGCCGGCATTTTCACCAGAGATGAAGGTATCGCACTGGATCAATTTCGGGTAGTTCCCCTGATTAAGGATCAGCCTCCTCAGAAAATCGGAAACAATATCGAACAGAGTCTGATACAAGTCCTCCGGGAAGAGACGAATGTCCACAATCTGGTGCGGAAGGCGGAACAGCGGTGGCGTTGGCACCGAAAGCCGCTGGGTAAAGTGCAGCCCACCATTGAGTGGAGCGAGGAAAAGAAGCGGGTTGTGCTGGAAGTCACCGGCACGGATCGGTTGGGATTGCTCTATTATCTGACAAAGATTATTTCAGAAGCCGGATTTAATATCCACTCGGCAAAAATTCATACGGAAGCCCAGACCATCACGGATGTGTTTTATCTCAGTCCGACCGGCGAAGGTGAGGTGGAGGCAGAGACATTAACGCGTCGCCTGGAAGTCCTGCGAACACATCTGTTAGAATTCATCACATAGCCACTCACGGAATGTTTGGTTCAGGTGCTGTCCCTCACTGAGCAGGGCGTCGATTTTCCGGGTAAAGACGTTTGCATCAGGGAACCCGAGGTGCTGCCCGATAATATCAAGTTTCTCCCGGGAGTTGGGGAGGGTGTCGACGGAACCCGAGACGTGAAGCGAGAGGTACCACCGAATTTTTTGAAACCAGCGAAACACCGAGCGTAGACTCTTCAGTGCAGGCATATTGGAATAAGAATCGGAATATGTTTTCACCAGATGGATCCATTCAAGGGTATTGCGAACAGCAAACAGGCCGCCCTGGTGATAGACATAATCCCTTCCGAGTGTATGGAATTTCTGCCGGATCGCTTCCTTTTCGAGTGTGATGAGCCCCTCCCAGAATTCATGGGATCTGATCTTTGTTTTCAGTGCTGCATTCAGATCCTGCACAATTCGCCGCCAGATCGCCTCGTCACCCCACAGGAAAGAACTCTTGCCCATGGCCTGGAATTCCCAGGGAGACATCCGGTTCTCGATGTAGATTTGATATTTATCCTCGGGCATCACCAATGGTGAAGAACGTCCTTCCGGGCGAAGGCGAAAATCAAACGAGAACAACCGGCCCTGGCTGGTATATCTCTGCATATGTCGAATATATTTTTCGACCCGGGGAGTAGCCTCGGTATTCTCCTGGTCAGAGGAGAGTAAGAAGAGGATATCGTAATCAGAGGAAAAGACCATGGTATGGGCAGCCCCTGATCCGGCGATAATGACAGCCATCCGCTCCCGTAATTCGCGCATCCAGTAATCCAGACTCTTTTGCAGCAATTTAGTGCTCGCGGCACTAAAAATCTCATACAGGTCCGGGAGTGAGATATCTTTGGTAATCCATTGGGCAAGTATGGTGACGATAACTTCGTGATGAAGGTCGATAGCTTTCTTCAGCCACTGGTCTTCCGGGATCTGGTGGTGTGATAAGGGGGCATATCTGTGCTCCAGATCATCTTCAGTGAGCATCTCTTCCGGGAGACCGAGTAACGAGTCCACCAAATCCGGCTGCTGGACCAGCCACTGCACTATTTTCGGTGCCCGCGAGATCAGATTCAGGAACAACTTCAAGATAGCCGGCTTTGATGCAAACAATTCATAGAGGCTGCGAACGGCTGTATAGGTACGGATAATCCGGTCAAAATCAGTCAGGGTGTCTGCCGGGGCAGGTGTTTCCTGAATATATTCGAGGAGGTGCGGACACATGTTCCAGAAGGCTTCCCGGGTATAAGAATCATGATTATCGGGAAACCGTCCGGTCGCCAGCGACTGAAATTCGCGGGCGGCCTTCTGCGGATTCCGGAATCCCCGATCCTCAAAAAGGGTTTCCCAGTCACTTCTGCCGTACGTGGAAAAGTCTTCTTCTGCTGAGATTCCACTGGTTTCAAAGACAGACTGGAAGACCTGCCGCACAGATTGCATCACCCGTTGAGTCTCCTGGTACAGGGCGGAATAGTCCTGGTACCCTAATAGAGAATGAATTACGGTCTGTGCGGGTTCGTTCACAGGGAGCACATGGATCTGCAAGTTTTCCTGCAGCTGCAGTATGTGTTCTACCTTTCGCAAACATATGTATTGCTCGTTCAGAAGCGCTGCTTCCTGTTCGCTGAGAAACTTTTCATCGACCGCGAGTTTCTGTAGGGCCGCGAGCGTATTCTGTTCTCTGATGGAGGGCTCCAATCCCCCGAACTGGAGCTGAAGTGCCTGCACAATGAACTCGATATCACGGATTCCCCCCGGATCGGTTTTGACATTCAGGCCCCCTTCTGTCCTGGTTTCCGATTTTTTTCGATGAACCACGATATCTTGGAGAGGATATTGGATCCGGCGGGGATAAACAAAGGGTTGAAACCGTTCCAGGGCTGCCTGGCCCCACCCGATGTCCCCGGCAACAGGCCGGGCTTTAATAAGCATCTGCCGCTCCCACATCCGGCCACGATTTTCGTAATAATAAAGGTAGGCCGACAGTGATTGGCACAGAATCCCGGAGACGCCATCCGGCCGGAGCCTGGTGTCAACCCGGTACAGTACACCATGCTCCGATTGTTCATTCAGTATCCGGCAAATCTCCTCTGCGGCGCGCTGGAAAATGGTGCTGTAATTCTCGCCATTCGGCAGGGTCCCGTCGTGTTCATACACAAACATCAAATCAATGTCGGAGCTGTAATTCAGCTCCCGGCCTCCGAGTTTTCCCAGAGCGATCACCGCGAATTGCGACTCCGGAAGTTTATTCTTGTCCTCCAGCGATTTCAGCACAAATTTGGTTGCCATTTGCACCAGGGTTTCGGCCAGATAACTCAAATCGGTGACCGTCTGTTCAAACTCTGCAATATCCAGAATATCGCGCATGGCAATACGCAGAAAATGCCGGCGATGCAGCCTGTGCAGGAAGGATATTTGCCGGTAGGGGGACTGGAACCGGAACACGGTGCCATCAAATTTCCGGTACATTTCATCTGCAGTCATCGCTTGTCCCAGCGATGATCCCTCCAGCAGCCAATAGAAATCTTCCGGATTTCGGATGAGAATCTCCGCCAGATGCTGAGCGTTGGAAAGTGCGCCCCAGAGAATCTCAAACCCGGAAGGATATTGCTCGAGAAAATCAAACAGTGACTTCCTGCTCGACAAACTCTCCAGAAACCGTTCGAAGTTATTGAGGCCAATCCACGGTTTCTGGCTTGCCCGGGCCCAGTAACAGGCATTGGTTAAAACGACCGGATAGTCATCACCGTACTCACCAAAAATACGAAACCAATTGCGCAGAAATTGTCGGGGGTGCGTGATATCATCCGAGACATAGTGGCCGAGAATACGATATTGGGGCACATTCATAATACAATCTATCTTACAGAGATATTGATGGCAAGGGAAACCCTGACCTAAACCTGCCAGCCATTGCGTTGTCATCGGAGGCATTTGAATAAGCGTGCTGTGGAAACCTTCCGGCCGGCAGAATCGGCGGATGCATTTCAATACAAACGTGCAAAACAATGTTCCTCTATTCTGCGGATGTCGGGGTACCTGACAAGATAGACATTGCTATCGTGGGCTGCTCCTTTCTGGCATGGAATGATATTGACATTTTAGGGGCATAGTCGTAACATCATGGGTTATCCATGGGATACTGAGAGAAGAGGAGAAGGAAGATATGCCTCGGCGTGTCATCGAGACATCGAATGCTCCGAAACCGGTGGGAACCTACAGCCAGGCGGTGGTAGCGGGAGAGTTGTTCTTTTCGGCCGGGCAAATTGCCATCGACCCGAAATCCGGTGAAATGGTTACCGGAGATTTTAACCAAGAGGTCAATCAAATCATTCATAATTTACAGGCCGTGCTTTCAGGTGCGGGTCTGACCTTGGATGATGTGGTAAAATTTACGGTGTATATGATAGATCTCGGTAAATTTGCGATTGTAAATGAGGTGCTTGCCCGATATTATCCGACTGAACCCCCGGCACGTTCTGTGGTGCAGATTGCAGGTCTGCCAAAAAGCGCACGTATCGAAATCGAGTGCATAGCAGCGGTGAAATAGTTTGCCAGAGCATGGACCGTCAAAGACAATTTAAAATTATTGTCAATCCGATTGCGGGGCGAGGAAATGCGGCGAGACAGCTCCCGGTCCTCAAGCGACATCTGGATGCACATCGCTGCAAATACCATATTGAAGTGACCCATCACCCCATGGAAGCGGCCGACATCGCTAACCGAAGTGCGAGCGCAGGCTGGGACACCATTGTCGCCTTCGGAGGAGATGGGACCATTAATGAAGTGGTCAATGGACTGATGGGTACTGATGCTGTGCTGGGCGTTATTCCCTGTGGCACGGGGAACGATTTCTCCCGGAGCCTTCGCATTCCGAAAAATATAACCGAAGCACTGAACATTCTGATCCGTCGCCGGATGAAACAGGTGGATGTAGGGCGGACCCGACAGCGCTATTTCATCAATGGTATTGGTATTGGATTTGACGCATTGGTGAACTACGAATCGCAACAGATTACGGGAGCACGGGGAACAGCGCTCTATGTCGTTTCTATCATCCGGGCACTTCACAAGTACAATGCTGTTGAAATGGAAGTCCAGTTTAACGGAGCCCGGCGGGTGCGGAGAACATATTTAATCGCCGCTGGAAATGGCTTCTCGGTAGGCGGCGGATTTATGTTGACCCCGGATGCGCTGCTGGATGATGCACTCTTTGATATCTGCCATGTGGATGATGTGAGCCTGGCGACCATTTTCAGACATTTCAGGAAATTGTTTAACGGGAGAATCGGGATGGTACGACAGGTGACCCTGGAGCGATCCCCCAATCTGGTCGTGTCCAGCAGATCTGACATGCCAATTCATATCGACGGGGAAGTGCTTTCAACGGACGCCAGGCATGTGGAGGTGTCCTTAATCCCCTCAGCAATGCAAGTGATAGGAAACTGGAACTAGCAACTGAGACTTCGGGCATACGCTTGTCTCAAATATCGAAACAGCGGGGTTTGCTCATTAGTCTGGTTCTCATCATAGTAATGAGTATCACAGTTCCTGTTGAGGTGGCGGCCCGGCAGGAAGAACAGGAGGAGGATCTCCCCTCCCCCAAAACTGCCCTGATTAAATCCGCGATTATTCCCGGATGGGGGCAATTCTATAATGGAAGAATGATCAAAGGCGCTGCCTTTTTCTCCACCCAGGTCTTTATCGGATATCAATTTTTTCGCTGGAATGACAGATTGCACCAAGCTGCTGAGAAAGAGAAAAAAGAGCAGATCGAATATACAAGAAATACCTGGGCGTGGAGATACCTGGCCGTGTACTTATTATGTATCGCCGATGCGTATGTCGACGCTCATCTGGCAGGCTTTCCGGAGGAAGATACCCTGAGTCTGAATTTTCAACCGATCCCCCGGGGGATGCAGTTGTCGCTGAATATCCGATTTTCAAGCAGCAGGTAAGGAGGAAGATGATACATGCAGCTGGAAGGACGTGAACATTGGGAATCTCGAATTGGATTTATACTGGCAGCCGCCGGTTCTGCCGTCGGATTGGGGAACATCTGGAAGTTTCCGTATATTACCGGCGAGAATGGCGGCGGTCTCTTTGTGCTTATTTATCTTTTCTGCATTGTCCTGGTTGGTATCCCCATCATGATGGCAGAGATTATTCTCGGACGGTCCAGTCAGAAGTCACCGGTCGGTGCGTTCATCGAACTGGCCGGTGAAGACAGCAACTGGAAAATGCTGGGTGTTCTGGGCGTTCTGTCCGGTTTCATTATTCTCTCCTACTACAGTGTGGTTGCCGGCTGGGCCTTGAATTATACATTTATGTCCCTGACCAATTTTTTTGAGGGGAAAACCCCGGATCAAATCGGAGCCACATTCGGACAACTCTATAGTTCCGGAGGTATCAGTGTCTTCTGGCACGCCATCTTCATGATACTGGTGGTTGGAGTTGTGATTGGTGGGGTGAAAAAGGGTATCGAAAAATGGAATCGGATCCTGATGCCAATCCTGATCCTTTTGGTTCTTATCCTTGCAGTCTATGCGATGTTTCTGAGTGGCTGGATGGATGCACTGAAATTTATCTTCTTTCCGCATGTGGAGAATCTGCGCCCGTCCGGCGTGCTGGAAGCCCTGGGGCATGCCTTCTTTACCTTAAGTTTGGGAATGGGAGCGATGCTCACCTACGGGAGTTATCTCACGGAGGATAGTGATGTCCCGAACTCGGTATTCTCGATCGCACTGTTAGATACGGGCGTGGCGCTATTGGCCTGTATGGTCATGTTTCCGATTATTTTCACGTATGGACATGATCCGGAAGCAGGCGTCGGCCTGGTGTTCAAAACGTTACCTATTATCTTCAGCGAAATAGGCCAGGGCGGTATGTTCCTGTCATTTACCTTCTTCTTGCTGCTCGTCTTTGCGTCTCTTTCTTCAGGTGTTTCGTTGTTAGAGGTGGTGACGTCGTATTTAATCGATGAACAGGAATGGGCACGAAAGAAGGCCACCGTAGTAACTGCCGGGATTATCTTTCTATTCGGTGTTCCCAGCGCCCTCTCAGGAAGCGGGTGGCTTTTCCCGAAGTGGGAAGCCATGTACGGAAAGAACTTCTTTGATACATTCGATTACCTTGCCAGCAATTGGTTACTTCCGCTGGGCGGAATGTTAATTGCCATTTATGTGGGATGGTTCATGGACCCGAACCTCCGCAAACGGGAAATTCAGACCGGAACAACCTGGACCCAGACCTGGTTCTATCGCGGCTGGATCATACTCTTGCGCATCTTTGCACCCCTTGCAGTACTGTCCGTCATTTTACAGCGCGTAGGATTTATTGATATTGATCAACTGTTGCGGTGATATTCAGGATGAGTGAGAAACGCATTTGCACAATGTTGAGAAATAACATACTATTGAGAGTGCTTAAACCAGGTGGAAGGCATATCATATTGGAACGGGCAGTAAACAAAGACAAATATCCGGTTTCACATTCTCAGTGTTTTGCAGTATGTTCCGGTGGTTCATATATGTATTATTTTTTGCGGCCTTGGCGATCTTTGCCCCGCTTCGTCCCGCTCCTAAGGGGTCTTTTCGAGAAAGGGATCTCTTTGCCGAAGGCGTCCCTTCGGGGCGAGGTGTTTTCGAAAGGGCGTCACTAAGTGGGGAGAATACCAATTCACCTTGAACAAAACACCAAACAAGAAATATAAATACTATGTGTGGAATAATTGGCGTTCATAACAGTCCGGAATCTTCAGTGTTATGTTATTTGGGCATGTATGCGCTGCAGCACCGGGGACAGGAAAGTGCCGGTATTGTCTCGACCGACGGAAGAATTGCGTACCGGCATCACGGGATGGGATTGGTTGCGGATGTGTTCTCGGATCGGACGATTCTGGAGAAACTCGCCGGCCACTCGGCAATCGGCCATAATCGATATTCAACCACCGGGGGATCCCATATTGCCAATGTTCAACCGCTGCTGTTTAATTACCGTGGCGGAAAGCTGGCCATCAGTCATAATGGGAACCTGGTGAATCTCTCTGATACGCGTCAACAGTTGATCGATGACGGTGCCATCTTTCAAACCACCTCGGACACCGAGATCATCGTGCACCTCATTGCCCGAAGCCGACAGGAGACGCTGGCCGAAAAAGCCGTGGAGGCGCTCAGACGGGTGGAGGGAGCCTATTCGTTGCTGATTCTCACCCAGGACGGGCTCATTGCAGCCAGAGATCCCAACGGATTCCGTCCGTTATGCATGGGAACAATGGGGGAGACCACCATCTTTGCCAGTGAATCCTGTGCGTTTGATCTTATTAGTGCGGAATATCAGCGGGATATTGCACCGGGCGAGCTGGTCGCTGTGGATGAGCGTGGCATGACGTCCTACCAGATCTCCGAATCAGTGCGGAAACGCCATTGCATCTTCGAATATGTGTATTTCTCAAGACCGGACAGCCGGATCTACAGTGATAATGTAGACAAAACCCGCCGCAAACTTGGGAAGAACCTGGCGAAAGAGGCACCGTGTCCGGATGCGGATATTGTTATTTCAGTACCTGACTCCAGTAATACGGCCGCCCTTGGGTACGCGAGAGAGAGTGGTATACGGTTCGAAATCGGGTTGATCCGGAACCACTATGTGGGACGTTCTTTTATTCATCCTACTCAGAGTATGCGTGATATGGCGGTGAAGATTAAATTCAATACGGTGGAAGGCGTGCTCAACGGGAAAAAGGTGGTTGTGGTCGAGGATTCGATTGTCCGCGGCACCACCCTCAAATCACTTACGATGCTGCTCAGAGACGCCGGGGCCCGGGAAGTGCACATTCGGGTAAGCTCACCGCCCATCAAACATCCCTGTTTTTATGGACTCGACTTCCCTGACAAAGACGATTTAATCGCAAATAATATGGCCATCGATGAAATGAGGGAATTCCTGGGAGTCGACAGCCTGCAATATCTCTCCATTGAAGGGATGATTTCAGCGTCAGATTTGCAGCCCACTGATTTCTGCACCGCGTGCTTCTCAGGAGAATATCCCATCCAAATCGACGACGAGGAGGGAGCAACTGATAAAGCCCGATACGAAATGGAAGAGATCGTCTGAGAACACTCATGCCGGCTCTGCAGGAAAATGGGCGGTCAAATTATTTTCTGTGGACATGGGACAGGGACATACGGAATAGGAAAACCGGTATTATAAATCAATAACAAGCATTTACCCCCTCATTTTTTTATCTCAAGTTTTCGACATATCCGTCGAATATAATTTATAGAGCATTGATAATTCGACGAGATTCGGACGCTATGAAAACTATTCTCTCTCCTGTTAAACTAAGGATATGAAGAGAATAAATGAAAAATTTTAAGAAAAGAGTATAGCATGTTTATCTTACGTTCCCCACAATGCGTGGTATGGAGAGCGCGCCCTGCGAGGGCCACGACGAGACGGTCGAATCTCTGCTCACATAATCAAACTTTAATAGGGTGTTAGGTGCAATAATTTCATGTATTTAATGTGATATGAACTGCTGCTGGCACAATTATTGAAGTTTGATTTGTGGTAATTTTTGGGAACGTAAGGAGGATACCTATGAAAATCGTCAGGCATATGAGCATCATCAGTATTCTCATATTGGCCATCTCGGTCCTGGCCCTGGGGCAAGATAGTACTCAGGCAGAAGAAAAGAGCCGGGCGACGGATTCCCAGCAAGCCCGGGAGCAGGTGCAGGCACAGAATCAGGAGGAAAATCGGGAACAGAACCAGGACTCTCTCCAGCAGGGGACCCGATTCGTGGATGAAGATGGCGACGGTTACAACGACAATGCCCCGGATCATGACGGGGACGGGATTCCCAACGGCCTGGATCCTGATTTTGCTGGTGACCGGCATGGGCAGGGTCAGGGAATGCCCGGATTCGTGGATCTGGATGGAGACGGTATTAACGATAACGTCATGCGCAATCGGCGCGGCGGCAGATGGCAAAATAGCGAGATCGGTCCTGCCGCACGGCAGAACGCGCAGAGAGGAAAACCGGACGAAAACGCCGCCGGACCGCAAGGAAACCGAGGCGCCCGTCCACAAGATGGTCCGGGATATCAGCCTGGGAATCCGCATGACACAGACATTCCCGGAGGTGCGGACAGACCCGGAAACCCTAACAGGCCGTTTGATCCCGATGCTGGCAATCCCCCGGTGGATAATGGAGGACCGCCCTCGGGACCGCCTTCGGGGCCGCCCTCGGGAAACAATGGCGGAAATCCGAATTGATAAGCCACAGACATGGTTGCCGGAGAACGTCCGGAATACAGCAGGTGGGAAGCATCTTTCAAGCGTGCAGGACAGGTGTATAGTATGAACACTGGTTATCTCAAACGAATTTTCAATGGACTGGTGATACTGGGAGTTTTTCTCAGTCTTGCTGGTTCCGCCGCTGCCCAGTGGGAGGTGAGCGTCACGTATGAGCAGGAATACAATACCAATCCGTTTCGCTCCGTCCGGAATGCACCTACCTGGATATCAATATATGATCTGGCCGTGCAACGCAACTTCTCCGGGAGTACTCTTGGATTTTTCGGTTACTATGGGAGTTTTCATCAGTTAGCAGACCGGGATTTTTACTGGCATCAACTGGCCTGGTGGGGATCGGCAGGTCAGACGCACTGGGGGGCTATGTTTGAGCAGCGGTTAAATTCTCAACTCTATAATGCCTATAATTATAATGTGGGAACGGCATATCTCACTCATACCATCCGGGCCGATGCGATCCTCTGGAGATTGAGCGGAACCGGAAAGATCACTCTCTATCCGCAGCTGGAGGAGTTCAACAACCTCAAGTTTGATCTCGGGGTTCTGGCTAATAAGTCCTTCCCCACCCGCACTACTGTGATTGCCAGTGGGGGAGTGCATTATAAGAAATATCTTACCAGGGTGGTGAGTTATCTGGATTCCTCCAATACCATGCGGCGGACCTCAATTCGAATGGATTTTTATGATCCGGTGCAATACGAAGCGATGCCCGGGATTACTCAATTCGATTGGCGGGTGCGCGTGGCCCAATCGCTGACAAATAGCACGGGACTGGCTGTGCAATATTCTCAGAGAGCATTGCTCGCTCAGGCAGCGAAATCAATCACGGAAATACCGTATACATCCTATCAGGAATCCGAAATCTTTGATGACCCCATGAGTTATAACGGTCATTCGGTCGGAGCCCAGATCACCCAGCTGCTTCCGTTTGGGTTGATGATCAAAGGCGCCTATTATGGATACTGGAAAAATTACGTCGGACAGCCGGCGTACATCGAACCTGATATCTACGATATGAATATCAATCGGGAAGACGTCTCGAAAACTGCCTGGATGTACCTGGAGAAGACCTCCCATTTCAGATTGATCCGTGAACACAGCATTACATTCAGTGTAACCTATCAATGGAAAAAGAACCAATCGAATAGTTACTGGTATAATTACACGGTACACTATGGATCAATGGGATTGCAATATAATTTTTAACCACTGATGCAGATATAACTATTACCGGGTCGCCAGCAGGATGAAAGCAAAGAAAGTTTTAAATACCCAGATTCTGCGGCCTCGCAACCTTCTTATTATCTTCCTGGTTCTCGCCATACTCATGGTGATTTCCGCCCTTATTGAACTGCGTACTAGTAAACAGGAATTGTTTGCGCTAATGGAAAAGCAGGCGCATTCCCTGTTGGAAACCATTTTAATCACTTCCGATAATGCCTTAATTGCCAATGAGCAGCTGGAAGAATTGCTCCGGGGCCGGCTGCTGGATAATGCGCATCTCATCCGGTTGCTCTATGCCCGGGGAGATCTGGATAATCAACACCTGTCCGAAATGATTATCCAGAATCAGATTAACCGGATCGCAATCATCAGCGCTTCCGGACGACAAATATATGGGAACGGAGGAGACGGAGGATACACCGATTCCATTACTGCATCATTTTCGGAAATCTTATCACCGGTTTTCGAGGGATGGCAGGATACGTTGGTGGTGGGAATGCAGCGGGATCAGGAAACCGGAGAGCGGCAGTACGTTGTCGCCCTGGCGACCCCCGATAACAACGCCATCGTCCTCAGTGTGAACGCCGAGAACATCCTTGAATTCCGCCGACGAATCGGCTTCGGGGCTCTGCTGCGTAAATTTATCGATAACCAGGAAATCGTGTACGTGGCTCTTCAGAACTACTCCGGAATTCTTGCCGCTTCCGGGAATGTGCAGGAACTGGAGCGAATTGACGACTCGGAATTTCTGGAAAATGCGCTGACGGATTCGACCTATGCTTCCCGAATCAACGAGTTCGAATCCATGGAGGTTTTCGAAACAGTCCATCCCTTTTATTACCGGGAAAATCTGGTGGGCGTGTTCCGGTTGGGCCTCTCGCTGGAACCATTGCATGCCATCAACGCCCGCATTTATCGGCGCATTCTCATCATCACGGTGGTCTTATTGGGCATCGGATTTCTGGTATTTTCGGCGATATTGGTCCGGGAAAATATGCAGATCCTGGAACGACAATATCAGGTGGTGGAAACATATTCGAATAATATCATCCAGGAAGTCGGAGATGGAATCATTGTGTTTGATCACTCTTCCGGAGTGAAAATTTATAACAAAGCTGCGGAGCAGATATTCGGAAAATCAGAGGAGGCCGTCCTCGGTGAGCCTATTGGGGAGGTTCTGGGTGAAAAAGTCTGTCAGGAGATTCTTGAAACCGGGGCGCCGGTTCATGAATTTACCTGTACAATCCGGGGGCATACCCGGCATCTGTTAGTATCCAGAACGACATTTACCGACGAAAATGGCATGGATAATGTCATTCTGGTCCTGCGTGATCTCACCGAGCAACGGCAGCTGGAGGAGCAAATCCAGCGGAAGGAACGACTCTCGGCCATGGGAGAGTTAGCATCCGGGGTGGCCCATGAGATACGAAATCCGCTCAATACTATCGGGATGATTATTCAACAGCTGGATAGTGATTTTCATCCGGATGGAGATAGCGAGGAATATCATAAGCTCAATCAACTGGTGCATCAGGAGGTTCGTCGGATTAACGAAACGGTTCAAAATTTCCTGCGGTTTGCCCGGCCGGAAGCAATGGCCCCGGAAGAATTCGAGCTGCAGGAGTTTCTGGACACTATCATCCGGCAGTATAAACCGATGGCAGAACAACACGACATTGCACTCTCACTGGAAGTGACAGATAAGGCCAGAGTCACCTGGGACGCCAATCAGATGCAGCAGGTGTTCCTGAATCTGGCACAAAATGCCATCGATGCCATCGATTCTGGTGGCATCATCAAAATCCGGGCAACACAGTTAGCTGATGAGACAATAGAGATCCATGTTTGGGATAACGGGCCGGGCATTCCGGATGATGTCCGGGAGAAAATCTTTAACCTGTATTTTACCACCAAGCCGAAGGGTACAGGTATTGGTCTGGGCATTGTGCAGCGCATTATTTATGAACATGGCGGAACAATTTCGGTAGAAACCGCCGAAGAGATGGGAACTGATTTTGTTCTTCGTCTGCCGAAGCACGTTGGCGAAAGTAGGAACGGGAGAGAAGTGTAATGGGGCAATTTTCAATACTGTTGATTGATGATGAAGAAGCGCAGCTGGAAACCTTAAAAAGTTTTCTTTCCAGAAGAGATTATGATCTCCACACGGCTGCCAGCGGACCGGCGGGACTGGAGATCGTGGAAACAGAAACCATCGATCTGGTGCTGACGGATTTTCGAATGCCGGAATGGAACGGCTTTGTTGTGCTGAGAAAAGTAAAAGAAGTGAATCCTAATATTGACGTTGTGGTAATCACGGCTTACGGCAGTATCGAAGATGCCGTGGAAATCATGAAAGCCGGGGCCTATGATTACCTGACCAAACCGGTCGATCTCACTGAGCTGGAGAATCTCATCAACCGGGTGAAGGAGAAACAGCAGCTGGTGGAAGAGAATCGTCAGCTGCGGGAACAATTACAGGAGCGGTTCAAGTTTGATTCCATTGTTTCCCAGAGTGGCGAGATGGAAGAGGTATTAAATAATGCGGCCAGAGTTGCCACCAGTAAAGCAACCGTACTCATCCGCGGGGAAAGCGGAACGGGAAAAGAGCTCATTGCCCGGGCAATTCATCATGCCAGTCCACGGAAAGAGAAACCGTTTATTGTGGTGAATGTTGCCGCCCTGCCAGAGAATCTGCTGGAGAGTGAACTTTTCGGACACGTAAAAGGGGCGTTTACCGGGGCCACCCAGGAACGTATGGGACGGTTTGAAGATGCCGACGGCGGCACCTTATTCATTGATGAAGTCGGAGAGATTCCGCTCCCCATGCAAGTAAAACTCCTGCGCGCCATCCAGTTCGGGTCAATTCAACGGGTAGGGGGTAACCGGGATATAGATGTGGACGTCCGTATTATCGGAGCAACTCATCGGAACCTGGAAGAAATGATGCAGGCCGGCAATTTCCGGGAAGATCTGTACTATCGGTTGAACGTGATTTCGATCTGGATACCCCCGCTCCGGAAGCGAAAATCCGACATTCCTGCTCTCGTGGACCATTTCATTCACAAATATGCCGATGAGAACCAGAAAGACGTTGAGGGTATTACCAAAGAGGCTCTGGATCAACTGATGAAGTATGAATTCCAGGGCAATGTGCGGGAATTGGAGAACATGATTGAACGCGCCGTGGTCTTCAGCCGGAACCATTACATCACTGTGAATGATCTGCCGAAGTCCATCGATGTGGTCTCTGAGTCAGAAATCATTAATCCGGCGAACCTGCAGGATGGATATGATGAGAAGATGACGACCTTCGAGCGGCGGATGATCGAAGAAGCGCTGGACCAGACCGGGGGTAACCAGAGCGCCGCCGCCCGGCTCCTCGGTATTACCGAACGCCACATCCGTTCGCGCATGGAACGACTCAACATGAAGTAAAGACACGGTTTAGCACGACCGGAGACTCCTCCCGTAGCCAATGGAGACCGCGCCAAAGGCGTCCCTTCGGGCGAGGCGTTTTCTGAACAGACTCAATATTTAAGCTTTCTGTCATATATAAAACAAGTGCACTCTTCGAAATGCATTGCAGAATATCTGATTTTATTCTTACCAGGCTACTCCCCGATGCGGGCCTGAATCCAGGGACCAATGAGATCAGCTGCTGCTAACAAGACTGACAGGTGCTCTTCTCCTTCAACCGTTTCGATATACGCCGCAGAATTCGAACTTTTCACAAAAGAGACCACTTTCTTGGCATCCAACAATTCATCATCTTCACCAATCCATACTCCCAGGGGTTGAGTGATCCGGGACAACTGTTCATCCGGTGCAGTCGGAGTCAGGGCATTGGCCATATTTACGGTATTATACCCTACCAGACCCGAATCAGATTCGAGCACCTCTGCAGGATAATTAAAACGCACTGCTTTCTTGTGACCGAACAGCACGCCCTGTGTGATACCATTGACAACGAATGCGAAAGTGTTCACCTCAGTGAATGTATCAGGAGTATCTTCACGTGCGGTGCCGGATCGGAACCCAAGATGAGGAGCCACAAATACATAACCCGATACCTCGACTTCATAAGCGGAACTCGTATAGTTCAGTATCAGTCCTGCCCCTGATGAATGCCCCCCAAGGAAGAGGGGGATATCGGGGCGCTTGCTTGCAATCAATCTCACCAGGCTGCGCACATCCTGTAAGACCTGCTCTGAAGCGGGCGCGTCACCTCTGGGGCCGTCTGAGCGACCATGCCCTCTGATATCGGGCGTGAAAACAGCCACATTGTATTTTTCGCTCAGGGCGCTGCCGATATGCTGGTAGCCGGCAGCGCTGTGAGCGCCCCCGCCGTGATACAAGATAAGGCCGGCCTCCGGATGTTCGGGAATATACGCCCTGTATGCCAATGGAATACCGTCACTTGCTTTCAGTGTCTCGACCGGGGGAATGGGAACGTCCGGCGCCGTCATCAGTTCTTGCATGGCAAAAGGAGGCTTCACCGTTTGAGAATCTCCCACGGATGTGGATTCGACATTACTGCACGCCGCGATAAAGAACAGGATAAGGACTATGTGATACCGTGATATTGACCTGTATATATATTTCATCGGTATTTTTCCTTTGCTTGTCTATTATGCGAGCGATAGAAAATGCACATGACATGCAATTCGTGTTTCGTTACATGAGTATCTCCGGCAGTTGCTTACCCTTCTTTCGTGAAAACTGAATACGAACACCTCTGGAACCCAGGCAGGACAAGGGCTGGAACAAGTGCAGACTTGTCGGTAAACAAGTCAAGACTTGTCATCGATCAAGTGCAGACTTGTTGCAGGCCTTGTGGGGACCGGGGTACAGTCAGATGACAGGACAGTTTGCTCAAGATGTGATCTCCTTACCATAAGTGCAGGGTGCGTACTGTTACAACAATCACATGCAGTGTCTCTCTCATCGGTCCTCTCATCTCGACCAGTTCGCAGGGCTTTTCATTCCTGTTTCGTCTCCTCCAGCATGAATTTCGCCGTCTTGGTCATCATATTCCGGAGAGTGAACCGTGTTAGGAAGACCTTCGAGGCGTTTTCTAAAAAGACTCAGAATTGTGAAACTACAGCAGCAAGCATTTTGTGTTTTCTTTGCGCTCTTTACGATCTCTGCATTCGAGTAATAGGTTGAAATAAAAAAAAGCCCGCAGGGAATACTGCGGGCTTTTGATTGTCGTGCAAGACCTTCGCGATTCTTATCGAATCGTCCGCACATTGGTTGCCTGAGGACCCTTCTTGCCCTGGGTTTCCTCAAACTCGACCTGCTGACCTTCTTCAAGCGATTTGTAGCCGGTGCCTTCGATACCGGAATAGTGTACGAAGACATCTTCGCCACCATTTCGCTCGATGAAACCGAATCCCTTGCTGCTGTCGAACCACTTCACAGTGCCTTTGGAAAGCTCTGCCATGTGAAAACTCCTTTGTGTTAATTGTGTTACTTGTTACTCTGGCAGAACTTTCTTTGTATAACTGAATCCGATCACTCGAATCCTTCTTACTCCGAATTACTGCTCAGAATTTCTCCATAGTACTATCTCTTATGCCGAATATCAACAGATTTCTGTAAAATCCGTGTGGCGTCAATAGTATCTATGAAACCTTTAATGGAAACATCATCTCGAAGTTCCATTCTTTTTTTGTGGTAGAGGGCAAGCCGTATCAAATCGATCAACCGCATACATTCACCTTTTCTAACTCACTCATTCTCTCCCAACTCTTACGTTTACCATTAACCGTCATACGCCATACACTTTGCGCCCTGCATCAAGAGATCCGGTAGAGATTCATCCGTTCCTGCATCTCTGAGCATAGACAATTGACAATATGGCTATTAACCTTACTCAGTCTATGGGGAGAACAGGGGGCATTAGAAGCGCTTTGACAGAATGACCCCCTCTGACTCCCCCTTGGTAAGGGGGAGAACGCAAAAAGAGAGTCAATCGCATCAGCACACAGTCCATCTCCTGAGTAAAGTTAATAGTCATGATTGACCATTGACCAATAACCACCAAAAATCCTATGAGGGAACTTCAAATTATTGTATAATTAAAATCGGAGTTGAGTGGAGTACCACAAGCAGCATGTGTTGTCATCAGTGAACGCGAATATTCTACATACATTACATCTCGACACGTTTATCGCTCTGGATACCGAAACGACCGGACTGGATCCGCTGCAGGATGACATCATCGAGGTAGCGGCAGTCAGGTATGTGAACGGTGAGCCCGCGGACTCCCTGGATCTGCTGCTGAAGCCGCGCAATCCCATCTCCGAAGAAATCACCCGCATCACCGGGATCTCCGATGCCATGGTCGAAGATGCGCCGACGTACAAGGAATGCCATGAAGACATCAAGGCGTTCCTGGGGGAGTATCCTCTGGTCGCCCATAACGTAGAATTCGACTACGGCATGCTGGAGGCGCATTATCAGCGGACCGGCGAGGCGCCTCCCGACAATTCGTTATACGATACGCTGCTTCTGGCCCGCACCTTCACTTACTGGACCCTGGACCACAAGTTGAAAACCGTGGCCAGGACCTTTGGCGTTGAGGAGGACTCCTCACACCGCGCCCTGCCGGACGCGAAGATGGTGGGCGAGATTTTTCTGCACCTCATTGATATGATACTGGCCACCAAATTGGATGTGCTCCGACAATGCACCCGGATCCTGGCGGATATTGATGTTCATACCAAACCGCTGTTCATTGATGCGGTCAACTATCTGATTGCAGCCAACGAACCGGACGGGATAGGGGAACGGATGGTCCGGCCGCCCCGGAGATTTAATGTCTACGGCACCGGAGGATTGGAATTCGATGGTCTGGGAGAGCCGCCGGAGCCGATAGATACCTTCGAACTCACCAGGTATTTTACCAGAGATGGTGTTCTGGGAGCCGCGCTGGCGAATTTCGAAGAACGGGATGCCCAGGCAGAAATGGCGGAAGCGGTGGCTGATGCACTCAACGAGGCACAGTTCCTGGTGGCGGAAGCAGGCACCGGGGTGGGGAAATCGCTGGCCTATTTGCTCCCGGCCGTGATGTGGGCGCTGAAAAATAACGATCGGGGCGAACGGATTGTTATCAGCAGCAACACCAAGAATCTGCAGGAACAGCTCTTTTACAAAGATATCCCCTTCCTGCACGATCAGCTGGGCTTTGACTTCAAAGCAGTGCTGCTCAAGGGACGCTCCAATTATCTCTGCAAAACCAAATGGAGCGAGTTATTACAGAGCCTTTCTCGTTATTCAGCCGAGGATCGGGTAAGTGCCCTGCCGCTGGTGGTGTGGGCCTCCGAAACAACCACAGGAGACATCTCCGAGAACAACGGATTTAGCGAGCGTGGGTCGCCCCAGCTCTGGAGCCGGCTCTGCAGTGAGAGCGGATACTGCACAACCAAGCGCTGTGCACAGCACCGAGGGTGTTCCCTGGGGCCGTTAAAAAAAGAAGCTGCCACCGCACACCTGATTCTGGTCAACCATTCGCTGCTGCTGGCCGACGCCACTTCCAATCATCTGTCCATTCCCGAGTATCATCATCTGATTGTGGATGAGGCGCATAATCTGGAGCAGAACGCCTATCGATATTTCGCCTCCGAATTTGACCTCTGGTCGATACGCAATGCCACCGGACCGTTATACACCAGAACCCGGACTGAATACGGACTGCTGGTGACTTTGAGAACTATGATCGGCCAGGTGAAAGAGGACTCGCTCACCCGGCAATTTGAACCGGCAATTCGGGAGGCAATAGAAGCCCTCGGGCAGCTGGAGAAGCAAACCGAAGTTTTCCTCACGGAGTTCCAACAGGAAGCCTCCAGGAAACAGCGGCAGTTTCAATATACGGAAAAAGTCCGCTATACCCTGGATTCGCTGCCATTTCAATCACTGGGATCATCTATAAAGGATCTGAAAGATGCCTTCCGGAGCGTCCTCACTTCCCTGAAGACCCTCTTTCAACAGTTAAAAGATTATACCGGCACTGATATCCGGGATGTGGACGTGATCCGGCAGGATATTCAGTTCCGGTACGAGGAATTATATGCGCTGGCGGTGACCCTGAAACGGGTGCTTGAAGCGAAGGACAGCAGCCAGATCTACTGGTATGAGTTACCGGTCAGTTCCCGCAGCCTGCCCCGGTTCGTTACCACGCCCATTGATGTGGGGATGATGATGGAACGATATATCTATGACAATTTACGGAGTGCGGTCTTCACTTCGGCCACGTTGAAGGTGGCGGATGATTTCACTTATTTTCTGAAGAGAATCGGACTGGACAGGTTGGAAGAACGGGAGATTGTCAGCCGGGATCTCGGCAGTCCGTATTATCTGTCAGAGCAGATTATGGGGTGTGTGACCACCTGGGTGGAGCGTCCCGGGTCGGGAGAGCATTCCCGTCAGGTGGCGGAGATGGTGCGGGAAATTTCGGAACGGTACCGGCGGGGAACCCTGGTTCTGACCACCTCTTACCGTTCCATGGATGATATGTTCGGCGGGATGGAGGGCTATTATAAAGAAATGCAGATTGCACTCCTGCGTCAGACCCGCCAGATCTCCCGTACGGACCTGGTTGAGCAGTTCAAGGTCGAACCGGCATCTGTGCTCCTGGGGACTGAGAGTTTCTGGGAAGGCGTAGACGTCCCGGGGAAATCCCTGGAGGTGCTGATCATCGGGAAACTCCCCTTTGCCGTGCCTTCCGATCCCATTGTGGAGGCCAATACCTCCGCCATCGACGCCAGCGGGGGGAACGGATTTATCGACTATAACCTCCCGGAGGCGATTATCCAGTTCCGGCAGGGTTTCGGACGCCTCATCCGCTCCGGCACCGACGCCGGAGTGGTCATCATCGCCGATCCCCGGGTCGCCACCAAATATTACGGCCGCTACATCGCCGAATCCCTCCCCATCGACCTCCAGGCCTGCCAGTCCCCGGAGGAACTCTTCGACCTGCTGGATGATTGGTTTAAACGCAACTGATAAACGGAGAACGGAAAACGGAGAACGGAAAACGGAGAACGGAGAACGGAAGACGGAGCACGGAGATGTACCATGGAGAAATAGATATACGTTTAAGTTGGATAGTAGAGGTTAAAAAAATAGTAACGACCCACCCTATTGCTAGCTGCAGTGTATCAGTATCGAACATATTTCTAACCGGTGGACATTTCTCAAGGAATTTGCGAATCAAAATTTTTCCGATCTTGTTTTGATCAGATTGAACAACATAGACGAAATTTTTTTCGTCTTTTCTACTAAATCCGCTCCAGTTTCATTTGTAAGCACACCTAATCTGACTGCAAGATAAAGTTGTGTTCGTAACTCACCAGATGAACCTTTTGAAATATAAAGGAAGCGAATATAATCTTTGTTCGTCTGTCTCTCAAAACCTTCTGCAATATTCGAAGGAATCGATACTGCAGAGCGTTGCATCTGATCTCTAAGCCCATAATCCCTGCAATTTTCAAGGGCATTATATATTTCCACAGTTAAACGCATCCCTTCTTGCCAGACTTCCAAATCTTCAAATCCTGTAATATTTTTATTATCAGCTTTGCTCATAATACTAATCCTTTCATTAAGTTATTCTTTATCTTATTCTAAAAAATGAAGTGTATCTTACTGAATCGAATTCTGTTTTTCCGTTCTCCGTGTTCCGTTCTCCGTGTTCCGTTCTCCGTGTTCCGTTTTCCGTATTCCG
>CAYPST010000008.1:0-6689 GCA_964413425.1 uncultured bacterium | reverse complement strand
TCCGTGTTCCGTTTTCCGTATTCCGAAAGTCAGAACCGTAGCGTCACCACCGTCCCCTCCCCGACCTCCGACCGCACGGTGATCGTCCCGTTATGCTTGTGCATGATCTGCCGGGAGAAGCTCAGGCCGATGCCGGTGCCGTCGGCTTTGGTGGTGAAGAAGGGGACGAAGATTTTTTCCAGGACGTCCGGTTTCATTCCGGGCCCGTTATCCTCGACCCTGAGAAGTACGCGACCGCGATCATCCAGGGATCCACTGAGTTGGATACGGGCGTCCGACTGTTCTTCCAGCGCCTGGATGGCATTGGTGACCAGATTGATCAGCACCTGTTCGATCAGCTCCTGGTCTGCCGTTACGGTTAACGTCGGAGGGTTGACATCTATGGAAAATTGAATATCGGGGCGCTGCAGCCGGTGCGACATGAGCTGTTGAATGCGCTCCAGCAGATCCCGTACCCGGCAGAGCTGAAAATCCGGTTTCGGAATTCTGGCCAGATCCCGGTAGGCATTCACAAACCGGAGCAGCCCCGCGCTGCGTTTTTCGATAGTCTGCAGCGCGCTGCGGATGTCTTCGATGGTTTCCAGGAATTCTTCGTCAGGGGGAACATCCTCGAAGTGAAAATCGCTGAGCGATGATTGCACGGTGGTGGCCAGCGAAGAAATGGGAGTGATGGAGTTCATAATTTCGTGTGCCAGCACCCGGGTGATATTCTGCCAGGCTTCGATTTCCCGTTCCTCCAGCTCGCCGCCGATGTTCTGCATGGAAACCAGGGTGTATAATTCATCCCGGAGTTTAAAAGTGGTGGCATACAGGGACAACTGGAGAATCTCACCGTTAGTACGAATCTTCACCAGAGATTTGTCACCGGACTTCATCCTGGCCAGGGCGTCTGCCAGCTCCCGGTGTCCATCGGACAGCGAGTCGATGTGTTTCAAATGACCGAGATTCAGGAGCCGCTTGGCTGCGGTATTGAAAATTTCGACTTTTCCTTGGTGAGTGAAGCAGAACAGTCCGACCCCGACATGCCGAACCACGGTTTGCAGGTATCGATAATTGGCTTCTTTTTCGGCCCGGGCAGCCTGAAAGGCGTCCATCACGTGGCTGAATTCTTCATACAGCTCATTAAACGAAGATCCTAAACCGGGATCGGAGAAGGACTGGGAAAAGTCTTCGTATTTGATGGCGCTGAAAAATCGGGTCAATGATTGATTGGTTTTCTCGGCATACCGGACGAGTGCATAGATTTGATAGAAGATGCTTAAACCGACAATTATGGTGGTCACGTATAATTCGGTTTGCAGGAACAGATACCAGAAAAAGAAAATGGTGGCTCCGAGAAACACCACCCGAACAATGATCAGCAGGCGGAACTTGTTAGAGATCATATTTTTCAAGCCGTCTGTACAATGCGGCCCGGGTAAGGCCCAATTCCTGTGCCGCCTGACTGATATTGCCTTCATGCTTGCCCAGGGCTTTCCGGATAACGGTTTTTTCCACCCGTTCCAGATTGTAATCGTCCAGGGTCAGGCCGCTCTCGTCCGCTTCCGGAATTGACAGCGGAAAATCGGCGGGCTGCAGCACGTCCGACTCGCTCAGGATGACCGCCCGTTCGACTGCGTGCTGCAGTTCCCGGATATTACCGGGCCAGTGATACTTCTCCAGTTTCCGCAGGGTCGCCTCGCTCACCCGCTTGATGTGTTTCTGGTACTTTTTGCAGTACCGTTCCAGGAAGTGATCGACCAGCAGCGGAATATCCCCGTGGCGATCCCGTAGCGGCGGCAGCTGGATTTCTACCGTATTGATCCGGTACAGGAGATCCTGCCGGAATTTCTGCTCGGCCACCATCTCCGCCGGCGACATATTGGTGGCACAGATCAGGCGGACATCAATGGGAATGGATTTGGTGGACCCGACCCGGGTGACTTCCCGGTGTTCCAGGACCGATAATAACTTTGCCTGAAGCGGGAGAGAGAGGTTCCCGATTTCATCCAGGAACAGGGTGCCGCCGGAGGCCACTTCGAACCGCCCCGGCTTATCCTTTTTGGCGTCGGTGAAGGCGCCTTTCACATACCCGAATAATTCGCTCTCGAACAATGTCTCACTGATGGCGCCCATATCCACGCTGATAAACACCTCATCCGCCCGCTTGGACTGCCGGTGCAGCGACCGCGCCACCAGCTCCTTGCCGGTCCCATTTTCTCCAAGGATTAACACGTTCGCGTCGGTCCCGGCCACTTTGCTGATGGTTTTGAATACCTCCTGCATCTTGGGCGAATTACCGATGAAGTCCCGGAACCGGTAGTCGATATCTTCGCTCAGCTGCTGCTGGGTGAAGCGCAGATGATCCGCTTCGTCCCTGGACTGCCGCAGCCGCATGGCTGCCATCACCGTGGCCAGCAGCCGCTCGTTCTGCCAGGGCTTCAGGATGAAGTCGGTGGCGCCCTCCTTCATGGCCCGGACCGCGATTTCCACGTCACCGAATGCCGTAATGAGTACCACTGCAGCCGAGGGTTCGATCTCCAGGATTGTATCCAGCCAGTAGAAGCCCTCCTCGCCGGAACTGGCATCTCTGGCAAAATTCATATCCAGGAGAATGACATCGTAGGACTCATTCTTCAGTAGGGTGGGCAGCGATTCCGGTTCGGTCTCCGTATGCACCAGTTCCACGTGGCGCTTCAGCAGCAGTTTCGCGGCGTGGAGAATATCCACATCATCATCCACCACCAGCACTTTGCCGTATTTTGATTGGTTGGTATTCAAGAACTATGCCCCTTTGTAATCTGCAGGTTTTTTGGTGCTGAAATACATTCTCTCCGGCAACACTCAATGAATCACATTCCAGAGCTCATTTATATCATTCTCAAAAGAGATTGCAATTCTTATTCCGGGTGGAAGATTCATGTCTCCAATGAGCAAACAGAGACTATCACAGGGTTATGTCAGCAGTGACAATACATTTCTATACACAGGTTTCTCTAATATACATAAAAAGTGTCCGGAAACGAACACTTAGTGTTACAAAACCGGACATACTCGTGGTGGGATTTGGATTTGAAATGGCTATCAGTCACTTGAATGCGGTTTGGCACTGTTATTGTCATTATCTTAATGAATTGTCAGTAGTCAATTGTCAATAGTTCAACAGCAAAGCACATGGCGCTGAGCGCATAGCGTAAAGCAAGAGACCGGAAGCCGCGCCAACGGCGTCCCTTCAGGAGAGACCGGACCACCTCATCCCTCCCCCATAACCGGCTATGGCGTGGTTCTTTACGAATGAACTTTGCGCACCCAGCATTCCAAAACACATACTTTTCACTTTTCACTTCTCACTTTTCACGGTTTACAATTGACCACTGACCATTAACTATTAACCATTAACTCCTGTCAACAATATTCTCCCGGTACCCAGCCGTCGACCACCGGAGGTCAGCCATCGTTCCCAGAAACACAGCCATCGTTCCCAGAAATACAGCCGTGGTTCCCAGAAATACAGCCGTGGTTCCCAGAAACTCAGCCGTCGTTCCCAGAAAGTCAGCCAGCGTTCCCAGAAACACAGCCGCCGATCCCAGAAAGTCAGCCGGGGATCCCCGAAGGTCAGCAGCCTTTCCCCGATAAATATCCGGGGCTCCCTGCCTAATCAGCAGTGTTACCGCGATAGCCGGCAGCTGCTGACACATTATTCGCCAGTATTTCTATCCACTCAATCGAGCGTCTGCGGTAGTTAGCAGGAGTTTTGCCCTACTCAGCAGCCGATCCCAGAGGATCTTCCGCTCTCGACGGCGAGTCCTGAGATCTGGCTTTATTTTTAAAACCTATAAATTCATGGCAGTTCATCGGGGACAGAGGTTGCGTAAACGACTGTAACAGAAACTCTGGTATTCATTCCATAGAATTCTTCTTCTGGCTTAGCAGGATTAGGATGATAGGGGACCGGGAGCAGCTGTCATCCTGAGTGGAGCGCTGTCCAGCGGAGCGCTCCGAAGGAGTTCCTTCGGAAAAGGATCTCCTGGAAAAAGCGTCTGAGTAACGGGCACCTCTCCGAGGGGTAAGTTATGCAGCAGAATGATCGCAGGAGATCCTTCGACTCCGTCCCATACACCGGGACTTCGCTCAGGATGACAGCCTCGCCAGGATTACAGTCTTTATCACTACCTCTGGATAATAATTGAGATACTGCTCCGGTAGCATATCAAATTGATATTCCGGTATATCATTTTTATACCTCGCATAAGTTAATCCTGTCTCTGCGATGAATTTCCTTCATATTTCTGAAAAACTACGACGAAACGACTTATTCCGGGCTGAACACATCGGTGAAAACGAAGAATAGCAATATATGCATGGGTAATTATCGCCTCCTGTGCTTCCGGAACAATGCATCGAAAAGTGTCCGAAAATGAACACCACCTGTCCTGAAAGCGTACACTTCCGAACAGTTTTTCCTCTCACGGATGGCCGCTAACCTCTGTGAATTCAAGCGTTCATGATTCTGGCACACTTGTTGAGCCTCCATGGGATGAACGGGGAAATAGAAGTCATTTGACTCCGGATGGAAAAATGAGACAGGACCTGGCGAACCCAAAACAGAATGTGTGATCATGGACAAGTCAGACTTAGCCAAAACACTCACCGATTCCTCCAACAGTAAGGACAAGGGGGCGTCCGGAATTCCCGGCAGCGGGACCGGCATGGATCGGAAGGTGAAGAAGAAAACGTGGACGGTCAAGCGCATCGGTGGTATGGCTGCAGTGCTCTTTTTTCTCATTGCCATTATCTATGGGGTGCTCTCCACTGCCGGTGGTTCACGCCTCAACGTGCAGGCAGAGAAAATCACTATCGCCCAGGTTTCCCGGGGGGCATTTCAGGAGTATATCCCGGTGATCGGGACACTGGAGCCTATTAAAACCGTCTATCTCGATGCTGTGGAAGGCGGCCGGGTGGATCAGATTTTCGTGGATGAAGGCAGCATGCTGGAGCAGGGGGATCAGATTTTAAAACTCACCAATAACAATCTCCAGCTGCAGATGCTGAATAACGAGGCCCGGATGTACGAGACCATGTATTACCTCCGGCAGGCCCGGTTGAGTATGGAGCAGAACAGCCTCAATCTGCAGCAGCAGATGGCGGAGATAGACTACCGGCTGGGCGAACTGCAGCGAAAGCACGTCCGGTATCAGCAGCTGCATGAAAAGGGTTTGATATCTCAGCAGGAATACAAGCAGGTGCGGGACGAGTATCGTTATATGGAACGCCGCCGCGATCTGACCCTGAGAACCTTTCAACAGGATTCCCTGCTGCGCCAGGCGAATATCGGCCAGCTGGAAGCCCAGGTGGATCATATGCAGCAAAACCTGGAGGTGGTCCGGCAGAACCTGGATAACCTGATGGTCCGGGCGCCCATTGACGGCCAGCTGACTTCACTGAATGCGGAAATAGGCGAATCGATTTCACCGGGGCAGCGCCTGGGTCAGGTGGATGAAATCGACGAATTTAAGGTAATTATCCCCATCGATGAGCATTACCTGTCCCGGGTCAGCATCGGCCAGGAGGGCACATTCACATTCGCCGGCAGCACATACAAGGTGCAGACGACCAAAGTCTATCCCGAAGTCCAGAACGGCCGGTTCCGGGTGGATATGGAATTTACCGGTGAGACACCGGGTGGTCTTCGGAGAGGACAGACCCTGCATATCAACCTGGAGCTGGCGGCGCCGTCCATGGCAATGTTGGTTCCGCGTGGCGGTTTCTTCCAGACCACCGGCGGGAACTGGATTTACGTGGTCAGCGAAGGCGGAGACGCCGCCACCCGCAGATCCATCAGGCTGGGCCGGCAGAATCCGCAGTATTTCGAAGTCCTGGAGGGCCTGGAGCCCGGCGAACGGGTGGTGACCTCTTCGTATGATAATTTCGGGGAGGTGGACGTACTCGTGCTGAAGTGAGCATAGTGCAGAATGCATGGCTCATAGCAGCAAAGGGCGGTTAACGGGTAAACGGCAGTGAATGGGCAAAGGGCAAACATTAGTTGTGAAACGTGAAAAGTGAAATGTGAAAAGGCGCGGAATTTGATTCGTAGTACACTTGATATTGTGAGGAAATAATAAAGTAATAACAATAAATGCTTATGAATTACTGGAGAGGGATACTGTATGCTGAATTTGAATGATAAAAAGTTGGATGTTTGGAATAAAAGCATAAAACTGGTAAAGGAGATATATGCAATAACCGAGCAATTCCCATCATTGGAAATATACGGTCTCACGAATCAATTACGGCGAGCTGCCGTTTCTATTCCATCGAATATTGCTGAAGGATCCTCGCGAAGTTCTTCAATTGAAAGAAAACGTTTCTCTGAAATATCTCGTTCCTCACTTGCCGAAATTGATACACAACTTGAAATAGCTAAGGAACTAAACTTTTATCAACCAGATGACCAAAGTAATCTTTCGCAGCTAATGAACGATTGCTTTGCTCTTCTTTCAAAATTTATTGCGAGAACAAAATGATTCCGGAAGGGAGTTTTCACGTTTCACTTTTCACGTTTCACGAAGACAGCCTTTACAACTCATAAACTTAACAGAACCAGTAAGGGTAATGAACCATGATTAAAACTCAGAACCTTAGTAAGGTGTACCAGGCGGAAGAAGTGGAAACCACAGCGTTAAACAACGTGAACCTGGAAATTACCCCGG
>CAYPST010000007.1:0-76135 GCA_964413425.1 uncultured bacterium | reverse complement strand
AAGGGATCCCTTAGGGAAAGCGATACTTCGCGAAGCTCGTATCGCTCAACTTAGGATCAAAGATAACGAGGCAAAAGAATAGAGCGCTCGAATGCGTGGAGGAGGAGAAACTAATGCACTCATCCATGAAAGTCATCGTCAGAGTCTGGCTGGACGGGATCTGAAGCCGAGAAAAGCGCGCTCCGGTCGGATCTGGACATAGCAGCAAAATGGGCGGATAACACAAACCGGCCGTTGTTCCTGGGAGAATTCGGGGCCTATAGTGAAGCAGAGATGGAATCCCGGGCCCGCTGGACCAATTTCGTAGCCAGAGAGGCGGAGAAACGGGGAATCAGCTGGGCGTACTGGGAGTTCTGTGCCGGATTCGGTATCTATGACGACGAGACAGAGGCATGGCGGGGTCCTTTGCTTGAGGCCCTCATTCCACCGGAATAATCAAACATATGAAGGAAATGTTTGGTCATTCAAACGACCAGGTGGCTTCAGTATAACCGGAAGTGATTGTTCAAATGTATTCAGGAAACGTAAATCCGTGACCTGATCAGAAGGTACCTCCGGTGGGAAAAGCAAGGAACCTTCTGACGGATTACCGCAGAAGGAATGCATTTCACTCTGTGAATATCTCCCGATTCATCGGGACAAGTTGTGTAAATCTGCGGCTTCTGTACCGATCCCGATCGTAAAAAATTATATGACTATTAAATCAGCGCAGGAAAGTAATGGTTTCGATTCTCAAGCTGCATTGTAGAGCCGTTTCCCCGATTGGATCGGGATCGTCGACATGAAACGGCTCTACAGTTTATGAAGGGTGGCAATGCACGGAGAGCATCCCTTCTGGCTTCCTTACCTTTGATATTACTGAACAGACTTAATAGTCATAAAAATTAAAAAGGCCGGATTCGGGTGATTGCCTCCGGCCTTTTCATCCACCAATGAGAGATCGTTACACGCGTTCCGGTACCACAAACGGTTCGCGATAGTCTCTGGTTAACAGTTTGTTGGCTTCTTCGTCATCCACGAACCGTTCGGACAGCCCGTCGAACATCAGTTCTCGTCCCACCCGATACGCGATGTTCCCCAGATGCGGCAGAATAGTGGATCGATGCCCGACCTCCACATCACAGGTTAAATCTTCGGGATTTCCGGAACGAACCGCTGCAATAAAGTTCGCGAAGTGCCCACCACCGCCGGCGCCGATGAGATCCATGGCATCATATTCTTCTTCATCGGTTTCCTCCGAGGACGGACCGGGCTCATTATCGCGGCCGAAGTAGGTCTTCCAGTTTCCACCGGCATCAATCTCCATCCATCCCTCGCTGCCATAGAAAATGTCCCCAATTGTCTGTTCACTTTCGCTGTTGGTGAACAAGCCGCGGGTTCCGAATTCCAGAACCTTTCCGTCGGCATATTCATAGATGGAAGTCTGGGTATTCGGCGTTTCCTGAGTCGAATCGTAGACGTAGTAGCCGCCCTTGGAACTGATTTTAATGGGGGCTTCTTCCTTGTTCAGACCCCAGCGGGCGATATCGAACTGATGCGGGCCCTGGTTCCCGGTATCACCGTTCCCGAACGCCCAGTGCCAGTGCCAGTTATAGTGCACATAGTTCGGATTAAACGGCCGTTCCTGAGCCGGACCGAGCCAGAGATCATAATGGAGCCCTTCCGGTACGGGCTGATTCGGAGGATTGCCGATATCACCTCTCGGCTTGAAGCACAGACCGCGAGCCATGTACACCTCACCTATACCGCCCTCGTGGAGAAATTTCATGGCGGCGTTGGTGTTCTGCCTGGATCGGTTCTGGAATCCGATCTGGACTATGCGGTTATACTTGCGAGCGGCATCAACCATCTTGCGTCCTTCCCAGATATTATGGGAGGCCGGTTTCTCACAGTAGACATGTTTTCCGGCCTGGCAGGCCCAGATGGTTCCCAGGGCATGCCAGTGATTCGGGGTCGCCATTCCCACCGCATCAATATCCGGATCCTCCAGGACGCGGCGAATATCGTATTCCGTGCCCGGACGAGATCCCTGCACTTCTTCCGTCATCTTTACCCGGTCCGGAAACAACTTCTCATCCACGTCACACAGGGTTTTTATCCGGACATTCTCCATCTCCCCGAAGTTGTTGATAAGGGACTGTCCCCGGCCCCGGATTCCCATCACGGCCATGTTAATGGTTTCGTTCGCGCCCATTTGATTCCCCAGGACATTCTTCCGTGGCGCAGCCAGGGAACTGGCTGCGGCCACTCCGGCAGCGGCCATCGTACTGCGTGCAAGGAATTCCCGTCGCGTCATTCCTTCTGGTTTTGAAGCCATAATACTTCCTCCTCAGTTAGTCTTCATTGAGATTTCTGATACTTTGGTTCATATGATTCGCATGTTTCGTTCTCTCCGGCTCTCGTATCGGCGTTTAGCCGGCTTTGGAAACCATCTCTTTGAACAGCTGTTTTTGCTGTTGCAACGCTTTAATCCGATCTCCCGGATTTGTGCGGGCTTCCAGCAGAATCCAGCCGGCATAATTCATGTCAACAAAAAGATTGAACAGCTGTTGATACGGATAATCACCGATATTGAACTCCCGGGTGTGGACCGTCCGGCCGAAATCGTCTTTAACCAGATTAAAGTTATACTCCAGACCTTCCCCCTCCAGATCCACGTCATTACAGTTCCAGCAGACACCCACATTCGGCTGGGTGACATGCTCGAAGATCCGGGCCATGACAGGAAGCCGGGATGTCTCCCGACCGTGGACTTCCACCCGGATTTCCTGTCCCAGGCTTTCCGCATACTCTCCGAGATCATTGAGTGAAGTGCCGATTTGTTCGATGGTTTGTTCAACGGGTACATCAGCCGGAAGTGTATTCGGTTTGACCTTTACGCCACTGCTGCCGACATCATGTGAGAGGCGGACATATTCTTTCGCACCGTGAAGATTCGCCTGTAATTCGTCTTTGTCCGGGGAATGAAATTCATAATTCGTTCCGAACCCGACCAGTTCCACCGGACTGTGTTCGAAACGCAGGCGGACCTCATATCGTGCTCGTGAATCTAATTTGGGACTGACGCCGTGCGCATGATCAACCCGAAGTTCTACACCGTAGACACCGGCAGTCTGGCAGTTTCGGATCAGTTCAGGCAGCTCCCAATCTTTACCCCATAGATACGTGACCAAACCGAACTGCATGGCCGTATCCGAAGATGATTGAGTACTTACCGCCTGCTGCGCAGAACGGGCTGTCAACGTTGCACCAACCACACCTGCAGCCAGTTTCGATCCCCTGGTGATAAATTCCCGCCGGGTCAAGGCTTTAGATTTATCTGGCATGTTCTTACCTCCTTATCACTTGCTCTGACAATTAGTTATTCTTCAGTATCTATCCTTCTGGATGAGAAGCAATGGATAGTATGCTGCAGTCAATAATCCCCTCTGAAACTAAAAGTAATGAAATCTGAAATTTTAATCAAAGTTAAATTCACTGAAAGTCATTGTTTTGGAAAATATATCCACGGAGCAGACACCGGCAGTAAAGGCAATATCAGATTGTCTCAATTACCTTCGGAATGCAGATGTGTCATCAATGAACTCATTTGACTCCCCGGATAATACATGCGTCATAAAACAGGAATGAAATGTCGAAGGCAGAATAAGTGTCCAGCATATTGAGAGTGTCTAAATAAACCAGGAAATTTACATACAATGCTCGCCGCAACAGACAGATCCATTATATATTGATCAGACATGCCTGAATTTGTTTAGAGTAGGAGGGTATTTTCACTTTGTGTCCTCTACCGGTTTCTGCGACCTTTACGTTTTCTGAGCGGGCTCAGTATCTTAGGGTTCCGGGGCATCCGAAGGGACATGAAAAAACGGCCGGACCATCTGCAGAGGCCCGGCCGCATTTTCTCCTGCATTTCTCCGGAAACTACACTTTGTCCGGAACGACGAATGGTTCCCGATAGTCCCGTTTCAACATAGCGTTGGCATCTTCGCTGCCGATGAACCGCTCGATATCGGGATCAAACTCCAGGTTCCGGTTCAGACGAGTGGCAATCAATCCCAGGTGACACAGCGCAGAGGAGAGATGCCCCTCGTAGATTTCAGCAGTCAGCAAATGGCGATTTCGTGATCGCATCGCTTCGATGAAATTAGCCTGGTGATCACCGCCCGCTTCGTTTTCCGGCCCCGGTTCCTCATCTCGGCCGAGATAGGTCTTATAGTGACTGTAACTGTCAATCACCATGTACCCTTCGGAGCCATAGAAAATTACGCCGACTTTGGCGCCTTTTTCGTCATTGGTCATCCAGGGACGGGTATCGAATACCAGCATCTTTCCTTTCTCACCGGCATCCGGGTAGAGAAAGGAGGTGTTGATCACATTGGGAACTTCCTTATCGTCATCCCAGAGAAACATGCCTCCCATGGAGGTTACCCGGCTGGGCAGCTCGACGCCCAGACCCCATCTGGCGATATCCATCTGATGAACACCTTGATTGCCGATGTCACCGTTGCCGTATTCCCACTGCCAGTGCCAGTTATAGTGGACCCGGTTTTCGCTGTAGGGTTCGTACTGCGCCGGACCCAGCCAGAGATCATAATGGACTTCTTTCGGAGGCGCTTTAATCGGCTCTTTTCCAATGGAACCGCGCCAGCGGTAACATAAGCCTCTTGCCATGTATACTTCGCCCAGGAGCCCGTCACGAATATGTTGTATTGCCTCCTGAATGCCTACACTGCTCCGAATCTGGGTTCCATGCTGCACGACCCGATCATATTTACGTGCGGCTTCCACCATTTTCCGGCCTTCCCACACGTTATGGGAGCCCGGTTTCTCTACATACACATCTTTCCCGGCCTGACAGGCCCAGATGGTTGCCAGCGAATGCCAGTGGTTTGGTGTGGCGATCACCACCGCATCAATATCGGGGTCCTCAAAGGTGCGGCGCATATCAACTTCAGTGCCGGGTTCGGAATTCTGGATTTCCTGGATTTGTTTGACCCGATCCGGGAATACTCGTTCGTCGATGTCAACCAGGGTTTTTACCCGAACATTCTGTTTCTCCGCAAAGCCCCGGGCAAGGCTTCCGCCGCGCCCGCGAATACCGATGACCGCCAGATTAATCTGATCATTCGCTCCGAGCACCTGGGAGCCCTGAACGAATGAGGGGAGCAGTGCACTTCCGGCGATCACACCGGCAGCCGCCTGGGAACTGCGGGATAGAAATTCACGTCTGGTTATTCTGATATCCTGCTCTGCCATACTCTTCCTCCTTGTCAGAGTTTGCATTCAATGAATGGATAGAGAAGCATCTGCGTTCCGGTTACCACTGCAGTAAAAGGTTTTCTGTCAGTGGATTATAATTTCTAACAAATCAAGTTTAATGATTATTCATAAATCTGTCAAAATAAAAACACCTTGTTGAGTCTATTTAGAAAACGCCTCGCCCCGAAGGGATGCCTTCGGCAAAGAGATCCCGTGACGACGGGACAAAGATCGCGAAGGTCGCCCCAACGGTATAACTTTGGGACAAAGAACGCCTCGAAGAGATCCCTCTGGGACAAAGAAAATATAGAATATATCCGTCCAAATAGCGTCATACATTGTGCTTATATCTTATCTCCATAATAAACATAGGCCAAGTCCGCCAACTTGTATCAGGCTCATGTTTTCTAAACACTCTCACCTTGTTAGAAATTTCTTTCCTGCGATGGAGGTTATCTGTTCGTAAAATGGAGGCTGCTTGAGGAGAAAATACCCGGCATGAAAATTGACTTGGAACCCACGAAAAAATTTCTTAAAGTAATCTGAATTTATTAGGATTCCTTTTCCATTACCTGCGATATAGAGACGAAGTCGGCAGATTGTACAGGTGACGCACCCTACAAGAATCGGCATCTGCAGAGGATAAGATTATGAGGGTGGAACACAGACCCGGCAACACATTGAAGCACGGGATAGACATTGGAGAGAGGAGTAAAGGGAGGAACAAAAGAACAGGAAAAGAGCAGTGCCGAGGGCGGGAGTCGAACCCGCACGGGGTGTAAACCCCACCGGATTTTGAGTCCGGCGCGTCTGCCAGTTTCACCACCTCGGCATAGCACGAATAATATAGCAAGCGAAAAAAGAAACTCAAAGGAGCTTTTAGTAACCGAACAATAACTACCAGGAGCGATATATGACGTTCTCAACAATTCCCGAAATGTTCTGGCATAATGTGGAAGAGTATCGGGATCATCCCTGTCTGAATTTTAAAACAACGGCGGGGTGGACTACCTATTCCTATGGAGATGTTGCCACGCAGGTACGAGAAACCGCACAGGGTCTTGCAGCACTGAATACCACTGCGAACGATAAGGTTTCTATCTTGTCGGATAATAATCCCAAATGGGCCTTTGCCGACTATGCCATTCTTTCTCTGTCGGCAATCTCTGTCCCGGTTTATCCGACGCTCATCCCAAAACAGATCAAATATATACTGCAGGATGGTGATGTGAAAGCCGTCTTTGCAGAAAACCGCATGCAGGTCGAGAAACTCCTGCAAATCTATGATGATCTGGATATGCTCACATATATCGTGCTCATGAATGCGGATGCGGAGTTTGATCAAGAGTATGTGATCACATGGGACGAGTTCATACAACGGGGAAGGGCATTCCAGGCGAAAGAAAATTTTCAGCTTGAGGATCATTGGAAGAATCTAACGTCTGAGGATTTGCTGACTATTATTTATACTTCGGGGACCACCGGAGCGCCGAAGGGCGTGATGCTGACGCATGGCAACCTCACCACCAACGTGGAGGGCGGACTGGCGCGGATCCAGGTTGGCCCGGGGGATCGATTTCTCTCTTTCCTGCCATTAAGCCATAGCTTTGAGAGAATGGCGGGGCATTTCCTCCCGGTCACTGCCGGCAGTGCAATTTATTATGCGGAAAGTATTGAAACCGTGCCCGAAAATATGGGAGAGGTGAGCCCGACGGTTATGACCAGCGTGCCGCGATTATACGAAAAGATGTATATGCGGGTGAATGAAACCGTGGAACAGGGTTCTGCATTGCGAAAACGGATATTCCAGTGGGCGTTCCGGGTCGGTGAAAAATATGTGGCTCAGAAGAAGGAGGGCGCAATCTCCTCACTGACAAAACTACGATACGCGCTCGCTCACCGGCTGGTGTTTTCAAAATTGCATCAGAGAATCGGAGGCAAGCTGCGATTCTTTGTTTCCGGCGGGGCACCCCTTTCGGCTGATATTGCGCGCTTTTTCGAACGGGCCGGCATCATTATTCTGGAAGGATACGGCCTGACCGAAACCTCGCCCGTTATCGCAGTGAATCCGCTGGACAAATATAAAATCGGTACGGTGGGGCCGCCCATCTATAATGTCGAGGTTACAATCGCTGAAGATGGCGAAATATTGACCCGCGGACCTCACATTATGAAAGGATATTACAAACAGGAGGAGGCCACCAGAGAAGCAATAGATGAACAGGGATGGCTCCATACCGGTGATATCGGGATGCTGGATGAAGAACATTATTTAAGTGTGACCGACCGCAAGAAGAATCTGATCGTGACCTCGGGAGGAAAAAATGTCGCACCCCAGCCAATCGAAGGCGCCCTGGGTAACAGCCCGTATATTGAACAAATCTTGCTCATCGGGGACAGACGAAATTTCATCAGTGCCCTGATCGTCCCCAATTTTGAAAACCTGAAACAGTGGGCGAATAAGCACAGACTCTACTACGGAACACAGGAGGAACTCATTCAGCTCACCGAGGTGAATACGCTCTTCCGGGAGGAACTCGAAGAACGGACTCAGGATTTTGCCAGATACGAGCAGGTGAAACAATTCCGTTTGATTCCGCGAGAGTTTACAATTGGCAACGGGGAACTAACGCCGACTCTGAAAATCAAGCGCCGGGTTGTGGAAGAGGAATACCATGACTTGATCGAATCGATGTACCAGGATTCCTGAATAAAAAGCAATGCAGCCATTGATTTGTCGGTTTCACCACGGATGGCAGTGCCGGGTGTGCCGGAGAAATTCAGATTGACCGTATCTTATATGCCGGACGTGCTTACAGAACTGTCTTCAGAACCCTCCGGCATCCTGTCGATCGACATTATCCGGTAATCGCAACCGGAACAAATCTGCTTGAAGCCACTCCGTTCATCATAGAATTTCGGGCAAGAAATATTATTGTACACTGACGGTGTCTGGGTGTAACGAATCAGATTGGAATATCAGATTGGAATACCGCTACGGATCTCTGCAAAAATTCTCTATTTTATTTTGATCTTTCAGTAAATATGAGTCTATTTAGAAAACGCCCCGAAGAGATCCCGTGACGATGGGACAAAGATCGCAGAGGCCGCCCCAACGGGATCCCTTCGGGACAAAGAACGCAAAGAAAAAATAAATTATATATGCCTAAATACCGAAATACATTTTGTATATATGTTATATAAATAATAACCATAAGTTAAATTTAGCATCGTGCATCAGGCTCATGTTTTCTAAACACTCTCAAATATATAATGCATACGTGAAGAAATGGGTGAATTCATATGGTCAAGACTTACAAAGAAGCCGGAGTCGATATTGAAGCGGGAGAACGCGCGGTTGATCGTATCAAAGCGGCAGTGCGCTCGACCTATACGCCGAATGTCTTGAGTGATGTGGGACAATTCGGCGGGTTTTTTTCATTTCCAAGGGATGATTACGCTGATCCGATCCTGGTTTCCTCGACGGATGGGGTTGGTACCAAGTTGAAGCTGGCCTTTCTCACCGGAATCCACGACACTATCGGGCAGGATCTGGTAAATCATTGCGTCAACGATATCCTCACCAGCGGAGCGATTCCGCTGTTTTTTCTCGACTATATCGGATTGGGTAAAATGGAAGAAGGCATCGTTGCCGAGGTCGTAAGGGGGCTTTCCATCGCCTGCAGGGAAAATGGCTGCGCGCTCATCGGCGGAGAACTGGCGGAAATGGTCGACTTGTATCATCCCGGTGAATATGACATCGCCGGGACTATTGTGGGCGTGGTGGAACGAGAACATATTATCAACGGGGAGAACATTACAGAAGGAGATGTGGCTATCGGACTGGCGTCGACCGGATTACATACCAACGGATTCACCCTGGCCAGAAAAGTCCTGCTTGAACGGTTTGATGTCAACGCTCAGGTGGACCGATTATCCAATACAGTCGGCCGGGAACTCTTATCGATTCACAAATCGTATCTCCGGGAAATACAACCCTTAATCGGGGACCCTCGTTTGAAGGGGATAGCGCACATCACCGGTGGCGGGTTACTGGGAAACACGGCACGAATCATTCCGGAGGGTTTCCGGCTTCGTGTGGATTGGGAATCCTGGAAGGTCCCGGCAATTTTTACTCTTATCCGGGAGACAGGGGACATTCCCGATGCGGAAATGCGGCGTACCTTCAATCTCGGTATCGGATTGGTGGTTATCGTCCCTGCCTCCGAAGCGGAGAACATACTGGATCATTTTGAGCGATATCAGTCGCATCCGGTGATCATCGGACGGATCGTGGCGGATTCCGGCAGTGGAAAATAAATCAGATAAGTGCAGGAGGGGAACAGAAGTGCAAAAGCGTGTCGCAGTGATCGGAGCCGGAAGCTGGGGATTGGCCCTGACCCGGAAATTGGCAAATCAAGGGAAATCGGTAACTTTGTGGGTGTACGAGGAGCAGGAATTCCGGGAGCTGCTTGAAAACCGCAGCAGCACGGATTACCTGCCCGGCGTTTCAATGCCGGAACAGGTACAATTCACGCAATCGTTTACTGAGTTGAGAGATATTCCCATTGCAGTCATGGCCGTGCCTTCCCATGGAGTCCGGTCGGTGGTGCAGCAGATGAATGAAAGCCGGGTGCAGCCGGAGTATCTTGTGAACGTGGCAAAAGGCATCGAAAATGAGACGTTTTTGCGCATGAGCCAGGTGATCCTGGAAGAGCTGGAGGGGATACAATCCTCCCAAATCGCAACACTCACCGGACCCAGTCATGCCGAGGAAGTGAGTAAGGATATTCCAACGGCCGTGGTCGCCGCCTCTGAATCGCTGGAGACAGCTGAAGCCATTCAGCAGTTATTCAATGACTCCACCTTTCGCGTCTACACAACCACGGATATCATCGGGGCCGAGCTTGGCGGTTCTGTAAAAAATATTATAGCGATTGCTGCCGGAATCCTGGATGGCCTTGCGTTCGGCGATAATCCCAAAGCCGCGTTAATGACCCGGGGAATTGCCGAGATCACCCGGTTCGGTCTGGCGCTCGGTGCCAGGGAAGTCACCTTCTCAGGACTCTCGGGCATCGGCGATCTGATTGTCACCTGTCTCAGTCAACACAGCCGCAACCGGCATGTGGGCCAACAACTCGGCCGGGGTAAAAAACTTTCTGAAATCCTCAGTCAGATGAAGATGGTGGCAGAGGGCGTTCGGACGACAGAATCGGTCCATGAGATGGCTGCGAAATATGAGGTGGACATGCCGATAACCGAGCAAGTATATCACGTACTTTTCCACGACAAAAAACCCATTAAAGCCGTCCGTGATCTCATGAGCAGAGATCCCGTCCATGAACGGCATTCCATGTAATCCGCCGTTTTTTCGGTGCCTTCCGCAATGAATTCGGTTCCGGCCCAGAGGATTATAAACCTCCTTGATACCCTCATGCTGCTGCTGGGGATCGGCGTGATTGTATCACTGTTGATGGAGTATGGTTTCTATATTCCGGCAGATACCTTCCGAATTCTCCACTATTTCGACTATTCGGTGCTCTTTTACTTTGTCGCCCACAATATCGCCAAACTTTTCCTGGTGAGCGATAAGGCCGAACTGCTCAGGACCCATCGGCTGGATTTTACTTTTATCGGGTTATTATTCCTGTTTCTCTTGCTGTACAATCCTCTCTGGCAGGTGGTCCATTTTGCGGATCATCTCGAGCAGGTTCCCATGCGGCAAATCGCCAAACTGTATATCACCATCACGCAGGTATCCATTTTATTGGCTGCGCTCTTTACGGCTGTCAAATTCGGACAGCGGTTTGTCTTCGCTGATTTCCGACCGATAACGATTCTTCTGGGGAGTTTTGCGATTATAATTTTCATCGGAACCGGATTACTGTTGCTTCCAAAGGCAACCGCCTATGAGCAAATCAGTTTTGTGGATGCACTCTTTACGGCCACCAGTGCCACTTGTGTGACGGGATTGATTGCGGTGGATACCGGGGTTTACTTCTCTCACTTAGGCCACTGGATTATTGTGCTGCTGATTCAGGCGGGCGGATTGGGCATTATGACCATGGCAGCCTTTTTCGCTATTGCCCTGGGCACCCAGATGAGTGTCACCGGACGAATGGTCATGCGGGATCTGCTGGCAGGTGAAAGTATGGAGAAAATCGGACAATCCCTGTGGCAGATACTCGGCCTGACCATTTTCTTTGAAGCTATAGGGGTGGTGGCTTTTTACAATCTCTTCCCGCAGGATGCGATTGCCCGGGGCGGGCGGCTCTTTAACTCCTTGTTTCACGCAGTGTCAGCGTTCTGCAATGCCGGGTTTTCCACGTATTCGGATAGTCTGGTTCAATTTGCAGACCACGGGCTGCTGGTGGCCGTTTTTGCCGGATTAATTATTGTCGGAGGGCTCGGCTTTCCGGTCCTCATTAACTTGCTCGGCCATCGGTTTTTTGGTACAACCGGACCGTTCGGCAAAAAGCAGCTGCGTGTCCGGATGCAGACCCACATTGTTCTCTGGATTTCCGGCCTGCTGATTCTTGCCGGCGCGATCTGGATCTGGTGGTCTCACTTTATCCACACCGGGATGGGACAGGTGAACTATCAGATCATTCTCCACAGTTTTTTCCAGTCCATTACTGCCCGGACCGCCGGTTTTAATACCATCGATATCGGGAGTCTCGCACTGCCGGCCCTTCTGGGCATTATGATTCTCATGTTTATCGGTGCCAGCCCGGGATCCACCGGAGGCGGAATCAAAACCACCACCTTTTATTTATCGATTCGGGCCATGTGGGCCAGACTCCGCGGTCTTCCCGCAGTTGAACATCGACACCGGACCATCCCGAGTCACCTGCTCTATCGCAGTTTGCTGCTCATCCTGGGATCCCAGCTCGTGGTGGTTCTCAGTTTTGTCCTGTTGACTATCGTTGAAACACAAAATCCCATGGCCCTGTTGTTTGAATCATTTTCCGCATTCGGGACAGTGGGCCTTTCCATGGGAGCCACGCCTGAACTGTCCACACTGGGGAAATATATCATCATTGCCACGATGTATACAGGCCGGGTGGGTCCGTTAGCCTTTGCCATCGCCCTGGGCAGCAAACTCCAAAAACAACTCTATGAATATCCGGAAGAATCGATTATGCTAGGATAAGGAGAAATGGGAATGGCGAAATTTGTGGTAATAGGTTTGGGGGTATTCGGACGGCAGGTCGCCCTGACCCTGGCGCAGGAAGGAGCGGAAGTCATTGCCGTGGATGCCGACATGGAAAAAGTCGAAGAAATCCACGACTACGTTGCCTATTCCGTGAAACTGGATTCCACCGATCCGGCCTCGCTCCGGTCCCTGGGACTGAAGGATATGGATGCTGCCGTGGTGGCCATCGGGGAAAATTTCGAAGCCAACCTCCTGACAGCGGCATACCTGAAGCAAATGGGGATCGGGAAGGTCATCACCCGGGCCGCCAATCCCATCCACCGGCGCATACTGGAGCGCATCGGCGCAGATGAGATCATTTCTCCGGAAGACGAGATCGGCCGGAAAACAGCCCACCGGCTGCTCAAACCTCACCTGGTAGATTATCTGGAGGTGACTGAGGATTATAAGATGATCCGGGTGGAAACACCGGAGGAATTCATCGGAAAGAGCTTATCTGAAATCGATTTGCGCCGAAATTATCAGGTGAATGTGATCAGCATCAATGAAAAAGTGGTGACACAGGACGATGATAAGGAGTCTGTCGAGGAGGTAACGAAAGTAGCAATACCACACGGCGGAACAGCGCTGGAGGAAAACACGATTCTGATCATCGTTGGCAAAGAGGAAGCGATTAATAACTTCACGAACCAGTTTCTATAGACGTGACAAAATATACCCTGCCTGCAATCCTGGTTTTGATAGTACTGAGTGTTCTGCCGCTCGGTCGAATTTCCGCCCAGGAACCCGTGTGCGGTTTCCCGTTCACCAACCGGCCGGTGGAGTCGGTGGTGCATATTCCCTTGCTGGAAAAGCCTGCGGAAACTGACTTGGTATTTAATATCAGGAAGGATTTAAAAGCCGATGACCCGGAATTCGAAGGAAAAGCATTCGTGCCCTTTGATTCCTTATATACCGAGGCGATCTTTTTTGTCGGAAGGGATGAATTAGAGGACCTCGGTACGGAAAAAGTTCAAAACCTGATTGAAGAATTGAAAACCAGGATGTTTGAGAGCACCCCCAATGGCTTATACAACCAGGAGCAGGGCTTTTATTATAATGAAATAGAACTGTTCGGGGAACCACCCGGCGACGTGAGGAATCAAGGGAAAGTTTATATTCTTCTCCTGGATATTCAGGACACCTACGACCCGGAAACCGGCGGCAATTACATAGCCGGGTATTTTGATCCGTTGGATCAGATTCCAAAAGGAGAAGGCGGCTCAGATAATCATGCAAACATCCTGTATATTGACACCGATCCGGGACTAAGCCAAGACTTTGAACAAACCATTACCACGGCGGCGCACGAACTCCAGCATTTACTGCATTATGGGGCGGACCCTCAGGAAGAAATCTGGGTGAACGAAGGGATGTCGGAAGTCACCGCTCATCTGTTCGGGCTCCGGGCACGGAGCTTTTCGCATTTCCTCTCGAACCCCACCCGGACACTAACTCATTTCGATTACGAGGCAGAAGACGTCATAAATGACTATGCGAAAGTGGGGCTGTGGACATTCTATCTCTATGTGCAGTACGGAGAAGATCTTTTACGGACTGTCGTCCAGACCGGCGGAGAAGACGGGCAGGGGGTCAGCGGATTGGAAAGAGCGTTCTTCGAATCTGAGAATATTTTTGTTTCTTTTGATGAGGTGTTCACCAATTGGGTTATTGCGAATGCAGGGCATAATTATCTGCCGGAAGGCGTCCCCGAATATCATTACGGAGACTTCAGTGTCCCGTCCGCTGAACCGGCGCTGACCATTTCTCAATTCCCTGCCATCGATAAGAGCAGCGTGATAAAAAATTACGCCGCTTCCTATGTCCGGCTCTACGATGGCATGATCTCGGATGCGGAGATCAATCCTCCCCTGCTGAACAGTGGCGATACCCCGTTGTATATGAATGCTGTGCTGCTGCTTTCGGATGGCAGCGAGTATGACATCGTGTCGAAAAATAACGTCAATGGTGACGGCCCCGACTTTTCAAGATATACCCTTTACGACAATGCCTGGATGATTCTGTATGCGCCCCAGGATCCTTCCGGAACCATATCAGGCAACTATACACTGAGTCTCTTCGGATCCGGCGGACAGGTTGTCGAAACACTGGATTACAGCTCCGGAGAAACTGTCAATACTTATTTATTATTAAACGAAGGAACCGCTGCCACTGTCTTTGACCTGCCGAACCTCAATACGCAAATTCTGCAGGCTGAAGTGAATCTGTCAAACAACGCACCGGTCACCTTAAGTTTAAGAGATTCACTCCGAGGGGTGTTACTAGACAGCATTCGGTTACGAAATCCGACTCCGGGCTGGAATACCTGGCAGCCGCAGCAGGTGGGACAGGGGTTCACCAACGTTAGTGTGCAGGTACAATCAGATAGGAACGCCGTGGCATTCGATTCCCTGACCGCAGGCACCGGCAACAGCTTCTATCGGTTTAAAGACGAAACAGAATTTCGTCAATTATCCCGCTTGACTTTAAAGGGTGGCGGAACCCTCGACGCAAATTGGAAGATGCGGCTGCAGATCGCCTACCCGGACACCGGCACGCACATCAGGGATTCGTACGCCTGGCGCCACAATCCCTGGATTATGTCCAGTGAAAAACACGGGAACACTATTTCGTTAATTCTGGTGTTTCAGGAACCCGGTGATGTCCTGGTTGATGTGTTGAATATCCTTGGACAACAAGTAAAACGCATTTATGACAGACCGGTTCTCGAACCGAACCGACCGTTCAGCGTCCAATGGAATGGAACAAATAAGCACGGGATGCGTGTGAGTAGTGGTATGTATCTCTTTGTAGTTCGAAAGGGAAATCGGCAGGAAGTCAGAAAATTAACTATCATATGGTAAACAACAATACGACCAATCGGTGGTTTATTTTTAAAATAAATCTTTATACATTTATTGGATTTATTAAACTCCGATGAATTGGGAAGAACGAATATAGATATTCACAACCACAGATGATCTCGGTTTATCAACCTTCCTGATGTAATACAATTGCGTTATTGTCTGAATCATTCATAAATCTGAGAGCCATAGCACACAAATGATAACTGGTACCACAGACTTCCGCAGTTGTGTTCCGGCATCGCACCGGGAGATTCTCTGTTTCAGCCACCCGTCGGGCTCATCTTTTAATTGAAGCGGGCTGTGTTTTGCAGAGTGATCCGGAGGCCAGTGTTCAGGGACGATGCTGGAAAATAGTATTGTCACGTTGCATGGCAAAAATGAACAAATCATAAAGTAGAATGGAGGATAGTTGCATTGAGTGAGGAATTTGAAGGGATACTGGAAATGGAAGATCGGGGGTACGGTTTTATCAGGCAAAAGTCGCTGGATTGGCGGCGAACCAATGATGATATCTTCGTGGCACCGAATATCATACTGGATAACGAGCTTCGGCAGGGGTGCCGGGTCACTGGTGATACAGAACCCGGCCGCGAAAGTGGTTTGCAGGTGAAATCGGTTTTCACGGTCAATGGTGTTCCGGTCGATGAGTGGCGCTTCATTCGGCGGTTCAGCGAAGGCACGCCGATTTCGCCGATTGAATCCTTTAGGATGGAACGCAGTCCGAAGGATAAAACAGGAAGAATCATCGATGCTATCTCGCCGATAGGAAAGGGGCAGCGGTCTCTAATCGTTGCGCCTCCTCGTGGAGGAAAGACAGTGTTGTTGAAAAATATCGCCAAATCCATTGCCAGGAATCATCCGGAAGTCCGGCTGATAGTCTTGCTGGTGGATGAGCGACCGGAGGAGGTTACGGATATGGTGCGATCGGTCAAAGGGGAGGTCTTCGCCAGCTCCAAAGATCAAACCACGCAGAATCACATTCGAGTAGCAGAGCTCACGCTTGGCTATGCCAAACGGAAAGCAGAACTGGGAGAAGATGTGGTGATGCTGGTGGATTCGCTGACCCGCCTTGGACGTGCAGCGAATGCGGCCCAGAAAAGTTCCGGGCGAACCATGACCGGCGGTATTGATATCCGGGCAATGGAATTTCCCCGCGCCTTGTTTGGAGCCGCCCGGAAAATTGAAGACGAAGGGTCTCTGACTATTATCGCCACCGCATTAGTCGAAACGAACAGTCGAATGGACGATTACATTTTTGAAGAATTCAAAGGCACCGGCAATATGGAACTGGTACTGGATCGCGCCCTGGCAGAGCAGCGAATATTTCCGGCGGTGAATATCCTGGAATCCGGCACCCGCCAGGAGGAGAAACTGTTCGGCAAAATGACGACCGCACATCAGCGACTCCGGCGGGAATTGAGTCGGTACAGCCCCAGAGAAGCCCTGGAAACGCTGCTGAATTTGATTGAAAAAACCAGTTCCAACGATGAAATGCTCCGGCAATTCGATCGACGGGTGCAGGTGTAATGAAGCGGCATGAAGCCCTGGTACCGCTCTCAGACGAACATCATCAGGGACTTATCTGGTCAAGACGGTTTCGCAATGTCCGGGAAGAGATATCCGCTGATGAAACGCAGGATCTTGTTGATGCATTTATGCCGGTCTGGCATTCCGAAATCAACCCCCATTTCCGAAAAGAAGAACAAATTCTTCTTCCTCTATTCGCCAGAACAGGAGTCAGCCTTTCGGACTCCATTCTGGAGATGCTGAAACAGCATGTGATTATTCGACGGGATGTCCTTCTGCTGCAGGAGGCCCCGGCCGCCGGAGTCCTGAATCGGCTTGGCTCAGTGCTGCAGGATCATATCCGTCTTGAGGAGCGAGAAGTGTTCCCGCTCATTGAACGGGAGTCAGGCGATGACTTGCTCGCTCGAATCGGCCGGGCGCTGCAAGCCGAGGAGTCATAACCGCATGTTCCTTGTGTCATGGAATTCTTTCCTGGCGATGATATTGGGCCATTGCTTAAGTTGGTTCGCCTGAAAAAGAAGGGTGTATGCGTTGCCGGATCCGGAAAGCACTCTAAATGGGATAAAATTTCTGCTTCTCTGTGCAGGATACATGCGTGATCGATAACAAAGAAACAACGTCTCTTTTAATCATAAAAATATTATCCTACCGCTGGTACTTTGGGATGACGTAGTCCGCGTTTCGCCTCCATAATTTTTAGCTCCCGGAAAGCTGCTAACGATCTTCTTATGAAATAAGGAGTGTTCTGATGTCATTGACCCCGCCAGACAATGTGCATGATGTGCTGTCCCGGTATATGTTGGCCGACGGATTCGACCAGATTGTGGATCTCGAGAAAAGCCATGGCAGCTGGATCTACGATCCCATCAGCGAGCGAGAATACCTTGATCTTTTTTCCTGCGTTGCCAGTATGCCTGTTGGCTGGAATCATCCCCGGGTGCTCTCGAGAAGGGCTGAGCTTGCTGTGGCCGCAGTACACAAACCATCGAACTCTGATATTTACTCCACCCAGATGGCGGATTTTGTAGAGACATTCGCACGTATCGCAAAACCGGATCACTTTTCCTATCTTTTTTTCATCAGTGGCGGAGGTCTCGCAGTTGAGAATGCCCTGAAAGCGGCCTTCGACTGGAAAATGCGTAAACGGCTTGTCCGGGGGCAGTCTGCAGAGGTGAATCTGCAGGTCGTTCATTTTAAACAGGCTTTTCATGGCCGTACCGGCTATACACTTTCTATCACAGATTCCCCGGATATTCGCAAAACCCAGTATTTTCCGCAATTCTCCTGGCCGCGAATCCCCAATCCCAAGATCACGTTTCCCCTGGGAGAGAATCTGGCACGGGTGCGATCATTGGAAAAACAGGCAATCAATGAGATTAAAGCGGCCATTCACGACAATCCGGATCGCATAGCCGCTTTAATCATTGAACCGATTCAGGGCGAAGGCGGTGATAATCATTTCCGGGCGGAATTCATGTACGCACTCCGGACCATTTGCGACGAAGCGGAAATCATGTTTATCCTGGATGAAATTCAAACCGGGGTAGGATTAACGGGGAAATTCTGGGCTTATGAGCATTTTTCGGTTACGCCGGATATGATCGCATTCGGGAAAAAAACGCAAGTCTGTGGCTTCATGTGTTCGGAACGCATCGATGAGGTCGAACGGAATGTGTTTCACGAATCGAACCGGTTGAATTCCACCTGGGGAGGCAATCTGGTAGATATGGTTCGTATGATTATGTATCTGGAAGTGATTGCTGAGGAAGGATCAGTGGGAAAGGCCGCAGAGCAGGGGGAGTACCTGCTGCAGAAAATTCTGGAAGTCCAGGCACAGTATCCCCGGATAGTCTCGAACGCGCGGGGGCGGGGCCTGATGTGTGCATTCGACCTCTCAACTCCCGAAGAGCGAGATCGGCTGCTCCAATTGATTCGGAAACATGGTGCCCTTATGCTGGGATGTGGTACCCGAACTATCCGATTCCGGCCGCATTTGAATATCGGAAGAGAAGAGATCGATACCGGGATGCGTATTATAGACCGAGCTTTATCGGAACTCTGACAATAATGCTCATCATGATGCACTCATGGATAGAGATCACTGGAGGCCTGTCTGGAAATATTCAGGAATGAGAGTGTTTATAAAAGAGTCCCGGAGAGACACAGGAAAAGAGAGCCTCTATGCTCTATATTATCGCAACACCCATCGGAAATCTTGAAGACATCACCTTCCGGGCGGTTCGGATCCTCGGTGAGGTCGATCTTATCGCCGCAGAGGATACCCGGAAGACCGGCATTCTGCTGTCGGAATATCACATTGATACGCCCATGACCAGCTATCATGACTTTAATAAAGAGCAAAAAACCCCGGAGATCATAGATCAGTTGGTGGCAGGGAAAAATATTGCGATTGTCAGCGAGGCAGGCACTCCGGGCGTGAGTGATCCGGCGTTTTACCTCGTCCGGGAGGCGATACGGAATGCCGTCCGGGTCATTCCGATTCCAGGTCCTACTGCTTCGGTCTCAGCACTGGTCAGCTCCGGTCTGCCCACCGATCGATGGGTCTTCGAGGGATTTCTGCCGAAGAAGAAAGGGCGCCATACCCGTCTGACCGAACTAAGCAGCGAATCCCGAACCATCATTATTTATGAGTCCCCGTATCGGATACAACGAACCTTACAGGATATTCGAGAATATTTTGGAGATCGTCAGGTGGTGATCGGTCGAGAACTCACCAAGAAATTCGAGGAATTCGTCCGAGGGACGTGTTCTGAAGTGTTGGAGTATTACGAGCACCACCCGGTGAAAGGAGAGTTTGTGATCGTTCTCGCCGGTGCAACATAATTTTCCGTGCATTTTCCCAAAGAATTACTACATTTTAGTACGAATATGACGATAATGAATCAGATGTCTGCCCGGATATGAATTCAGGGTTCTTTGTGAGTTTTGAAGGTGTTGATGGGTCCGGGAAATCGACCCAGGCCACCATGCTGTATGATCGGTTCATACGCGAAGGGTATTCGTCACTGATTGTCAGAGAACCGGGGGGCACCGATCTTTCGGAGCAGATCCGCACCATCCTTCTTGATACTCAACACACGGGGATGGCGGCGACCACGGAATTTCTCTTGTATGCCGCCAGCCGGGCACAGCTGGTGTCTGAGAAAATCAAACCCGCACTGGACAGGGGAAAGGTGATCATCTGTGACAGATATATCGATTCTTCGCTCGCATACCAGGGATTCGGGCGCGGGGTAGACAAAACATTTATTCAGCGGACAAATCTGCGGGCAACTCAGAACATTCTCCCGGATATCACGTTTATAATTGACGTTGCTATGAACACGGCTCAAAACCGCTCCTTGCAGAATAATCAATCTCCTGATAGATTAGAAGGGGAGACCAGACGGTTCAAAATGCGTGTACGAGAAGGATATCGCAGAATTGCAAAAGAGTCAGCGGATCGCGTCGTTTTACTTCGGGGCGAGCAGTCGATTGAACTCCTGCACGAAGCCATTTGGAAAGAGGTAATGCAACGGCTCAAACAATCCAAAAGAGTGGTGACACGATGAATAGAAAATTTCGAAATCGGGGCGTAATTGCCGTCCTGTCGATAATTACTCTCACGTTTGGTGTAGCGTATTTCGCCTTCGCGGATTATTATCGGGATATCAGTACACAGCTGAAGCTTTTCAATGAATTATACAAGAAACTCGTCGTGAATTATGTGGATCAGGTTAATCCGGAAGCCCTCATCGAAGCAGGTATTAACGGGATGCTGAATGAACTCGATCCGTATACCGTCTATCTTGAGAAGGAGGATCGGCAGGGGATCCAAACCTTGACTGAAGGCGAATACGGTGGTGTCGGGATCCGTCTCGGGGTCCGGAACGATACCCTGACAGTGATTGCGCCCATGGAAGGGGGCCCGGCTGCCCGTGCGGGCGTGAAATCCGGGGACCGCATTATCCAGATAGATACCCTCAACACGATCGAAATGCGCCTTTCCGAAGCCGCCAGCATTATGCGAGGCAAGCCCGGTACTCTGGTGACTATCACCGTGATTCGTCCGGGAATTATGGATCGCATTCCATTCGCGTTGGAGAGAGAGAACATCGTTATTCACGATCTGGCCTACGCAGATCTGATTTCCGATGGCATAGCCTATCTCAAGATTACGTCATTCTCAAAGAATTCAGCAGATGAACTCACAGCGGCTATTCAGAAAATTGGTGAGGAGAATATCCAGTCCCTCATTCTTGACCTTCGGGATAATCCCGGTGGGTTACTTTCCACGGCACTCAAGGTGGCGGATTTATTCGTAGACGAGGGTGCGGAAATCCTCTCGACGAAAGGCAGGACCGAGAAGGTAAATAAGGTCTTTCATGCCCAAACCCGGCCAATAATCTCAACGGATATTCCCATGGCCATACTGGTCAATAACGGATCGGCGTCTGCCAGTGAAATTGTGGCAGGCATTTTACAGGATCTGGACCGGGCCGTCATCATTGGCAAAGAAACATTCGGGAAAGGTCTGGTACAATCGGTTTTGCCAATAAGCAGGGATGCGTCCATAAAAATCACCACGGCGAAATATTATATTCCCAGCGGGAGATTGATTCAGAAAGAAGATTATTTCAACCGGGAGGTGATCGAAGTAGACCTTGAGCGAGACAGTGTTTATTATACCCATAACAAACGTCCCGTATACGGTGGCGGCGGAATTACACCGGATATCATTATTGAGAAGGATACCATGCCCGAACCGGTTCAACTCATGTGGGCGAAAAACCATTTCTTTCAATATGCAGTGGAATTTCGCAACCGCCACTCGGAACGGGAATGGCCGTTTGATATCACGGCAGCGATAAAAGACAATTTTATCAATTACCTGGACCACCGGGGATTTACCTATAAGACCAGGAGTGCTCAGTTATTCGATGAGTTTGTCGCTTCTGTGGACTCTGCAGAGTTTGCACAGAACGGATTGACTGACGCCAGGGCAGAAATCGCTCATTACCTGGAAGAGCGGAATCATTGGAAACAACAATCGAATACCCAATATTGGATACGCCGGAGTCTGGGGCAGGAAATGGCGAATGTCTATGGCGGCAATAAGGCGCGAATTGAGATAAATATTTCCTATGATGAAACCATCCAAAGAGCACTTGATGTACTGCAAAACGAGACCACGTACTTCGAACAGCTCGGCTTCGTGGACACCGCTCAGTGACAGAAGGCTGTGGACGGCTTTTATACTTGACATTGGTCTGAGAAATATTATACCTTTTTACACTTTAGCTTGTATGGTGCAAGTAAAGAGTATGGGCGATTAGCTCAGCCGGTTCAGAGCACTAGCTCGACACGCTAGGGGTCACTGGTTCGAATCCAGTATCGCCCACACAGCGCGTAATACAGTCTTCCGCACGAGAAGGCTGATGCGAATGATTGTGAACAATGCTAATTAAGAAAATGCAGAATCAAATTGTACATGGACGAAATACAAATTACCCTGCCAGATGGTTCGAAGCAATCCTATCCAGCCGGGGTCATGCCTTTAGATATAGCCCGTTCCATTGGTAAAAAACTTGCCAAAGATGCTATTGCCGCCCGCGTCAACGATCAATTAGTCGACGTTATCCGTCCGGTTTACGAGGATGCGCACGTCGAAATTATTACTATTGATTCCGAAGAGGGTCATGAAATTCTGCGGCATAGTACATCTCACTTAATGGCCCAAGCCGTCGAACAGCTATATCCGGATGCCCAGATCGCGATCGGGCCGGCTATTGAAAACGGCTTTTATTATGATATCGATGTTGAACAACCCTTTACAGAAGAAGATCTGGAGAAAATTGAACAGCGGATGCTTCAGCTTGCCGACGAAAACCTCGAAGTGCGCCGGGAAGTACGACCGATTGATGAACTGGTTGATCTATTTACGGAACGGAATGAACAATACAAGACCGAACTTCTGGAAGAAATTCGGAACGAAAACGGGGATGACTCTGCGTCCATTTACTGGCAGGGGGATTTTGTGGACCTCTGCCGTGGGCCCCATGCTCCCAGCACCGGGTGGATCAGGCATTTCAAGCTGCTGAAAACTGCAGGAGCCTATTGGCGGGGCGATGAAAATAATCAGATGCTGCAGCGTATTTACGGAACCAGCTGGCCCACGAAGGCGGCACTGGACAACTATCTGGAGTTGCTGGAAGAAGCGCGGAAACGGGATCACCGAAGAATTGGCAAAGAACTGGATTTGTTCAGTTTTCATCCGGAAGCCCCTGCCAACCCGTTTTTTCATCCCAAGGGAACCATTATATATAACGAGCTGGTGGAATATATCAGGGACTTATATCGGGAATACAATTACCAGGAAGTCATTACCCCGCAGATACTGGATGTCGATCTCTGGCATCGATCCGGGCATTATGAGAATTATAAAGAAAATATGTATTTCACCGCTCCCCAGGAGGAGAAGCGAGAATATGCGATAAAACCCATGAACTGCCCGACCCACACCTTTATATATTCAGCCCATAAACGCTCCTATCGGGATTTGCCGCTTCGCATCGCAGATTTCGGGCGGCTGCACCGGTATGAGCGGGCCGGCGTCACCGGCGGTCTCACCCGGGTACGATCATTCTCTCAGGATGATGCGCATATCTTCTGTACCATCGATCAGATTGAAGCTGAGGTGCTTCAGGCCGTTGAAATTATTCTTAATACGTACCGTCTGCTCGGATTCGAAGAGGTGGAGATTGAGGTTTCCACCATGCCGGAGAAACACATCGGTGACGTGGAAACCTGGGAAGAGTCAGAGCAGATTCTGAAAAAAGCGCTGGATGATCAAGGTTATTCCTATGCAATTAACGAAGGTGAGGGGGCATTTTACGGGCCGAAAATAGACTTTATCGTCAAGGACGCTCTGCAACGGGATTGGCAGCTGGGGACCGTCCAGCTGGATTTTATGATGCCTGAGCGATTCGATTTGACGTACACAGCAGCCAGCGGAAACGAAGAGCAGCCGGTGATGATTCATCGTGCTGTACTCGGTTCACTGGAACGGTTTATCGGCATACTTATCGAGCATACCTCGGGTGAATTTCCGTTATGGTTGACTCCGGTCCAGTTCTCGGTTCTTCCCATCACGGACAGTCAGCAACCATATGCCAGAGAAGTCAAAGAGGCCTTGCAGTCCGCGGGGCTTCGGGTGGCAATCGATGACCGGAGTGAAACCATCGGGGCGAAAATTCGCGAGGCCGAGCTCCAAAAAATTCCGTATATGGGGATTGTCGGAGAGCGGGAGGTGCATAACAGAACTGTTGCTTTGCGGGAGCACAGAGTCGGGGATCATGGGGAAATATCGCTTGACAAACTCACACAAAAATTGTGTGACGAAATTGAGAGAAAACTAACCCGAACGCAGGTACTAAGGGAGGACGAATTAGTGTGAAGGACGAATTACGTGTGAATGATCAAATCAGAGTGAACCAGGTACGACTCGTTGATAACGACAGCGAGCAAATCGGCATCGTTGACATCGATGAGGCTCTGCGGACAGCCGAGGATCGGGGTCTGGATCTGGTGGAAGTGGCCCCGCAGGCTGATCCACCGGTGGTAAAGATAATGGATTATGGCAAATATCTTTACGAACAGAAGAAAAAAGAAAAAGAAGCCAAGAAGAAGCAGCATACCATCGAGGTCAAAGAAGTCCGGTTTCGTCCTCAGATAGAAGAACATGACTTTCAAACCAAGTTGGGACATATCCGCAAGTTTCTGGAAGGCGGAGATAAAATTAAAGTGACGGTCTTCTTTCGCGGGCGGGAAATGGATTATAAGGAATTTGGAGAGGAACTGCTGGATCGCGTTGTTGAAGAAACGGAAGATATTGCAGAAGTGGACCGGGCGCCCGACATGGAAGGTCGTCAAATGGTAATGTATTTAATTCACAAATGATTGAGGTGATATTCTATGCCGAAAATGAAAAGCAACCGTGGAGCCAGAAAACGATTTAAAAAAACAGCCAAGGGGAAGGTGAAGCGCCACAGCGCCTATGCCGGCCATTTACTTTCCCATAAGTCGTCCGACCAGAAACGTCGGTTACGGAGACCGAAATTGGTTGATAAGACGGATGAGAAACGTGTGAAGCGAATGATTCAATAATAGAGGAAGAGTGCTATGCCACGTGCGAAAAATGCAGTCCACAGAAAACGTCGCCGAAAAAAAATATTGAAACAAGCCAAGGGGTATTATGGTGCTCGTTCCCGGCTCTATCGCACTGCCAAAGATGCCGTGGATAAGGCACTGCAGTACAGTTATCGGGATCGCCGGCAGCGAAAACGGGAGTTCAGGAAGCTCTGGATTACCCGGATTAACGCAGCAGTCAGACAACATGGCTTAAATTACTCCACGTTCATGCATGGATTAAAGGAAGCCAATATCGAGCTCAATCGGAAAATGCTGGCTGATATGGCTGTTCGGGATCCGGCGGGATTTGAAGCCGTAGTGAAAGAAGTGTCGTAACATCGATGGCACTTTTCGAAGATATTCAGGAAATACAGGAGGAATTCTCAGACGCACTGCAGTCGGCTGACAGCGATCTGAATGCGCTGGAAGAACTGCGTATCAAATATCTTGGCCGAAAAGGGAAGGTGCAGGAACTCTTTTCACTCATCGGAGAAGCGGCACCTGACGAGCGTCCCAAAATCGGTAAAGCGCTGAACGATCTGAAAAACTACATCGCGGACTCATTGGAAGAATCGAAGCAGGCAGCTGAGGCGGAATCCAAAAGACAAGCGATTGATATTGATGTTACCCTCCCGGGCAAGAAACAATATGTAGGCCATGATCATCCGCTGATTCTGACGCTTCAGGAAATGGAGGATATTTTTACCTCCATGGGATTCGCGACGGTCGAAGGACCGGAGGTGGAAACAGATTACTATAATTTTGAGGCGTTAAATATTCCCAAGGATCATCCGGCGCGTGACATGCAGGACACCTTTTATATCGATGATGACATTGTGTTGCGTACCCATACATCACCGGTACAAATCCGGGTGATGGAACAGTATCCGCCACCGGTTAGAATTATAGTGCCGGGGCGCGTGTATCGCCATGAGGCAATCAGTGCCCGGAGTTATTGTCTGTTCAGTCAGGTGGAAGGATTGTATGTAGATGAGGACGTCTCATTCGCCGATTTGAAAGGGACGGTGGAAGAGTTCGCCCATCGCTTCTTCGGTTCTGCTGCGAAAATCCGCTTTCGGCCCAGTTTTTTTCCGTTCACGGAACCAAGTACCGAGGTTGACGTTTCTTGTGTCATCTGTGGTGGGCGCGGATGTCGGGTGTGCAAATACCAGGGCTGGGTGGAAATTCTGGGCGCAGGAATGGTGGATCCTAATTTATATGGATATGTTGGCTATGATGCAGAAAAATATACCGGATTTGCGTTTGGCATGGGAGTGGACCGTATCGCCATGAACAAATACGGTATCAATGATATCCGCCTCTTTTACGATAGTGATCTGAGATTCCTGCGGCAATTTTAACACCTTTTTTCCACCCCTCTCGTTCAGTATTTCCTGAATCGTCGGACGTTTTCTGTTATCCAGGCATGAAAACTATCCATAATTGAGTATGAGATCCTTATGCGAATTAATCTTGATTGGCTGCATGATTATGTCGATTTCGATGCACCTGTTCACGAATTAGCAGATCGCCTTACACTGACCAGCCTTGAGTCGGTCCCCTTACTGGAAAAAAGTGATTTTTTTGAGGCTGTCACCGTCGGACAGGTGCAGTCTGTCGAACCACATCCGGATGCCGATAAATTACTGGTGTGCCGGGTAAAAGTTCGTGAAGAGGAAACTCGTCAAATACTTTGCGGTGCTCCCAATGTAGCACCTGATCAGAAGGTCCCGGTGATTCATCCGGGGACGACTTTACCCGATGGCAATACAATCGAATCAGTGACCCTGCGCGGTGTGGATTCCCGTGGGATGATTCCATCGGAACGCGAGCTGGGATTAAGCGATTCCCATGCAGGAATTATGGTGCTGCGGGAGGAGGCGGAGGTTGGGCAATCATTCTGGAGTTATCTGGAGCAGTACTGGTCCGGCTTAGATATTGAGGTCACCCCGAACCGGCCGGATTGTATGAGCCATCTCGGTATTGCACGAGAAGTGGGTGCGATGTATGAGGCCGAACTCCGGCGGCCGGAGCTTCACATTAACGAAAGCACGGAACACATCACCAGCCTTGCGAAGATCGTCATTCACGAACCGGAGAAATGCCCGCGATATGCTGCCCGAATTATCAAGAATGTGCCGATAGAGCCCTCTCCGCTGTGGCTGCAACAACGCTTAATGGCGGTTGGCCTTCGTCCTATCAATAACATAGTTGATCTCTCGAATTATGTCCTTATGGAGACCGGCCACCCGCTTCATACATTCGACCTGGAGAAGTTAGCTGAGAATACCATCGAAGTGCGGTCTGCCATGAATGGAGAGTTGTTCACCACGCTCGATGGCAAAGAACGAGAACTGAGTGAAGAGGTGCTCCTGATTTGTGATGCGAACAATCCGGTCGCTATCGCAGGTATTATGGGGGGAGCAAACCCAGAAGTCACCGAAAATACGACCAATATTCTGATCGAGAGCGCGTATTTCAATCCTACCGCTGTCCGGCGCGGCTCAAAATATCTGGGCTTGTCCACCGAAGCGAGTAAACGGTTTGAACGAGGTGCCGATCCGGAAGGAGTGATCTATGCGCTGAATCGCATCACCTCGCTCATTCAGGAAATGACCGGCGGTGAGGTGGTAGAAGGAATCCTCGACCAGTATCCGGCACCGATCACCCCACGAGAAATTGTAATCCGTGCGGACAGAACAAGCAAACTTATCGGGGTTGATATTTCTCCGGGAGAGATCGGTGATATTCTGACCCCCTTGGGATGTCGAATCATTGAAGAGAATCAGAACAGTCTCCGGGTCTCTGTCCCGATGTTTCGGCTGGATCTGGCACGCGAAGTTGATCTGATCGAAGAAGTAGTACGATTCTACGGCATGGAGAACGTTCCCTCTCCGGACCTTTTCCAATATCATACCCAGGAGATACAATCCGGCGATACCGGTCTCACCCGGCGGGTGGCAAATCTCTGGAAAGGCTTTGGATTCAATCAGACGGTCTCGAATAGTCTGGTGAAGCAGGAATATTGTTTTCCTGAAGTGACCGGGAAAACACCGGTGAAAGTCAGAAATCCGCTGAGTGAAGAGATGGCGTATCTGCGGACGACTCTTATGCCGCTATTGGTGGAAGGAGTGCAGAAGAATCTCAACCGGCAGGAAGTCGATATCCGGTTATTTGAGTTCGGACGCGTATTTAACGCCAACCCGGACGTCGCCACGCAGGCAAATGAATACAAGCATCTTGCGGTAATCGCCTCCGGTCATACCGCCCCTCGTACCTGGAGTGCCGAACAGAAAAAAATTGATTTCTATGAGTTCAAAGGATATATTGAATCAATGCTGGAGATGGTAGGGGTAAGTGAGTATTCTTTCGACAGGTTAGACTCGGATTTATTTCAGCCGGGATTTACACTCTCTGTTAATGGGAAGTTGACCGGAACAGGTGGCCAGATTAATCAAACATTCCTGCAGAAATTTGATATAGAGGAGAAACTGTTCGGACTTGAATCGGATCTGGATGTGGTAAGTGAAGCCGTTCCGGAAGAATTCGATTATCAAAAACCTTCAGATTATCCGGCTGTTGAACGTGATCTCAGTTTTATTGTGCCCAAGGAATTGGAAGAAGCTAAACTGGGAACAACTCTGCAGAAAGCCGGTGGTGAGTTACTTGCGGACATCACTCTCTATGATTTGTATGAAGGTGATCCAATCCCTGCAGACAAAAAATCACTTACTTATTCATTGAGGTTCATCTCGGAAGAACGGACCTTAACAGAAAAGGAAGTGGATTCTGTGGTTCGGCAAATACTGGACCGTGCTGCGAAAAACCATAACGCCTATCTCAGAGAAGAGTGAAGAGCAGTTGAATACGTATCTCAAAATAAATTCTCTGGAACGGAAGGTGCATCAGCTGGTGAAAACATTAGAACAGATGTCGCAGCAGAATCAACAACTACGAACTGAGTTAAATGCAATACGTAAGAAGAAAAAGGATGAAAATATGGATTCTGTGAGTCGTGAAATTATTCGGACGAAAGTTCAAACAATGCTATACCTCCTGGAGGACATATAACGTCGCGTCACATAGTACACCTGGTGTCCTGGAATGAATGGAATAGTAGACTTTCACTGGAATTTTGAATGAATAACGAAGAAAATTTAATTCGTCTCACAATTTTTGGCGAAGAATATACTGTGAAAAGTAAGGCTGAGGAATCCTATTTGCGAAACATCGCAAAATACGTTGACCGGCATATGCGGGAAATTTCCAAGAACTTGCCGCCAAGTCAACCAACGTTGCGGATAGCCATTTTAGCAGCCATGAATATTGCAGATGAGCTCTTTGAACTCCGTAAAGAAGCGGACGAATTAAAGCAGACGTATGATTTGAAAACAACGGAATTGACGAACGTTATTGAAGAAGCGCTGAAAAAACATTCAATAGAAATCTTTGAATGACGGTTCTACGCATATTGCCGTAGAATAATCGTATACAATTCGGTAAATCCGCAATCCCTGCGGGAAATTCATTTCAGGCCATGGAAGGTGAATTCCGGGTCAATGTATTTCTTGCAGGGATTTTTTTTAAACTCAGATGAGGTGAATCGAAAAAGATTCCTTCGCAAGATGATTATGAAAATGAAAGGAGTATAAAAAATGAATATACCAATTTGGATTGCTACCGCCGTATTGGGTTTGCTCATCGGTTCCGGTATCGCTTTACTCATTCAGAAATCTCGGCTCCGGAAGGCATCTGAGGAAGCCGATAGTATTATTCAGGATGCCGTCCGGGAAGCGGATACACTTACCAAAGAGCGGATGTTAGAGACCAAAGAAGAAATACAAAAACTGAAAGCAGCGGCCGAAGCGCAGTACAAGAAAAAACAGGAGGAATTGGGGAGTGTAGAAAAACGGTTAAACCAGAGAGAGTTATCTATTGAGCGAAAAGCCGATCTGATCGAGAAAAGGGAAGGTGAACTGAAACGGCTTGATAAAAGTCTGGATGAGCGAATTCAGCGGGTCAATAAGAAAGACCATCGGCTGAATGAAATCATAGAAGAGCAGAACAAGCGTCTGGAAGCTATTGCCGGGATGACTGAAGAAGAGGCAAAGAGCCTGCTTTTGGAAAACCTTCTGGATGAAGCCCGTGAGGCTGCCAGCCGTGAAATTAAGCGTATTCAGGATGATGCAGTGAGAGAAGGCCGCAGAGAGGCACAAAAAGTGATTGTATCTGCAATACAGCGATCCGCAGCTGATCATACGGCAGAAACCACCGTGTCAGTGGTGAATCTCCCTAACGATAACATGAAAGGCCGTATTATTGGGCGTGAAGGCCGGAATATTCGACATTTCGAAGCACTCACTGGTGTGGAGTTAATCGTCGATGATACCCCGGAAGCTGTGGTGCTCAGCAGCTTTGATCCGGTACGGAGGGAAAAATCCAGAATTGCTCTGGAAGCGCTCATTGCAGATGGCCGGATTCACCCGTCACGCATCGAAGAGATGTATGGAAAGGCATCTGAGCAAGTTGAAGATTCTATTATGCAGGCTGCAGAAGAAGCGATTAATGAGCTTGGAGTCTCGCCACTTCCTTCAGAACTCATGCATCTGGTCGGGAAGTTGAAATACCGGACGAGCTACGGCCAGAATATCCTCAAGCATTCGATTGAAGTCGGGTGGCTTACCGGATTAATGGCTGCGGAGCTGGGATTTGATGGTGAAATTGCCAAGCGGGCAGGATTTCTCCATGATATCGGGAAAGCCGTGGACCGGGATACCAGCGGCACACATGCGTTGATTGGCGGAGAAATCGCCCGGAAGTACGAAGAAAATTCTATTGTGGTCAATGCTATTGAGTCCCATCATGAAGAAGTAGAAATGACCCATCCGGTTTCTTCGCTGGTGCAGGCGGCCGATACCATTTCCGGTTCCCGACGCGGTGCTCGCGGTGACACTCTGGAGAGCTATATCAAGCGGCTGGAGAAACTTGAAGAAATTGCCGAGAATTTCAGCGGCGTCTCGAACTCCTATGCAATTCAAGCCGGACGGGAAGTACGAGTTCTCGTCGAGCCGGATTCGGTCACAGATGGTCAAGCGGATATCCTGGCTGAGGATATTGCAAATAAAATTCAGGAAGAAATGAACTATCCCGGACAGGTGAAAGTAATGATCATTCGTGAATACAGGTCCGTGAGTTATGCAAAATAAGTTCTGGAGCTGGAAAGGAGCAGGATGGCGCAGGCAAAAATTATCGATGGGAAGCACGTCGCAAATGAATTACGAAAGGGGATACGTAATCGAATTGACGCACTCAAAGCGAAGGGGAAGAGCCCGGGGCTGGTCGTTGTAATGGTGGGGGAAGATCCCGCTTCCCAGGTCTATGTGCGCATGAAAGGCAAAGCATGCAAAAAATTAGGGATCACAGAAGAGACGATTACCCTCTCTGCTGAGACGACCCAGGAAGAGTTATTGCATCTGATCGATGATTTAAACAAGGACGACCGGTATCACGGGATCCTGGTTCAGATGCCGCTGCCTGATCACATCAATTCCAGCGTGATCATTCAGGCAATCGATCCTCAGAAAGATGTAGATGGATTGCATCCTATGAATGTGGGAAAGTTGGTGCTGGGAGAAGCAGGATTCGTGCCCTGTACTCCGCATGGAATCCTGAAACTCCTGGAATATTATAAAATCGACACCGAGGGAAAAAACGCGGTGGTGATCGGCCGCAGCAATTTAGTGGGGAAACCGATAACCAACTTACTCTACCAGAAGCATACCGGGATGGGGAATGCGACCGTAACGATTTGTCACACGCGAACAACGGATCTCGCGCAGCACACCAGACGCGCTGATTTGCTCATTGTAGCCGCCGGATCACCGAAGGCAATCAAGGCGGATATGATTAAACCGCATTCAACCGTTATCGATGTTGGTGTGAATCGGATAGAAGATCCCTCAACCGAGAAGGGATACCGGCTGGTTGGTGATGTGGATTTTGAGAAGGCTCAAAATGTTGCTGATTTTATCACCCCCGTGCCTGGAGGAGTGGGACCAATGACAATCACTATGCTGCTCCATAACACAATTTGGGCAGCGGAGCGGACGTAAACACACATGGGAAGGAATATGATGAACACCGTTCCATGTGCAACTCTCATCACACTCAATCAGGTATTTTCTCTGATATAATTCAGAGCCGATCCGGCGTAAAACCATGCAATCTGTTTGTCACTGAGCGTGTGAGTCGTTTCAAAATCATTAGTTGACCCATCGGTATGTTGCAGCCGCACGGTCACCGGCTGGCCGGGTTGCAATTGATCAAGCCCCAGGAGGGTAATTCGATCTTGTTCGTCTAATTTGTCGTAATCGGCTTTATGCGCAAACCATAAGGGCAAAATTCCCTGTTTCTTCAGGTTGGTTTCAGCGATTCTGGCGAAGCTGCGTGCGATGATCGCCCGGCATCCAAGATGTCGGGGTTCCATGGCTGCGTGTTCCCGGCTGCTGCCCTCGCCGTAGTTTTCATCGCCAACGGCAATCCACCCAACTCCCTCGTTTTTATAATGCCGGGCAATGTCCGAAAACGACTTCCCTCGCTCATTGTCGAGCACATCGAATCCGGTACCCGTTTCTTTGGTAAACGCATTGACTGCGCCAATAAACATATTATTACTGATGTTATCCAGATGACCGCGAAATCTCAGCCATCGCCCGGCCGGGGAAACGTGATCCGTGGTGCATTTCCCATGCGCTTTCACCAGCATCACTAAATTTTCGAAATCGTCAGGAATATTCCACTTCGGAAACGGCTCCAGTAGACTGATCCGGTCACTGTCGGGATCGACAATGACTTCGACATCTTCGCCGTCTTCGGCGGGCGGGATGAAGCCGCTGTCTTTGGATTCAAATCCCAGGGAAGGGAGCTCTTCGCCCACTGGCGGCTCGAATTTAAATGGTGCGCCATTCCCGGTGGCCAGTTCATCGGTGAGTGGATTAAAGTGCAAATCACCGCCGAAGGCCATGGCTACGACGATTTCAGGGCTCCCGATGAAGGAGTGGGTCGAAGCCCGGCCATCATTGCGCCCCTTGAAATTCCTGTTAAATGAGGTGATGATGGTATTCGGTTCGTCTTCGCCAATATCATCACGCTTCCACTGACCGATACAGGGACCGCAGGCATTGGCGAGTACTGTCCCGCCAATTTTTTCAAAATCTTCCAGAATACCATCCCGTTTTATGGTCTGATACACCCGTTCGGATCCCGGGGTTACCATGAAGCCGGATTTGGTCCGCAAACCGCGCTCCGCAGCTTGTCGTGCAATTGAGGCGGCCCGGGTGAGGTCTTCATACGATGAATTGGTGCAACTGCCGATCAGGGCCTCCCTGATTTCTGAGGGATACTTGTTGTCATCGGTATCTTGTGCGAGCTTCGAGATGGGTCTTGCCAGATCAGGGGTATGGGGACCAACCACATGCGGTTCCAACTTACTGAGGTTGATTTCATAGATCTCATCAAAATACTCTTCCGGATTTTGCTCAACATCTTCATCGGGACGCAAATATTCTTTGTATTTGTTGGCCAGATCGGCAACGGCTTCCCGCTCGGTCGCTTGTAAGTACTGTACCATGCGATCGTCAAAGGGAAAAATAGAGGTTGTGGCGCCCACTTCGGCACCCATATTGGTGATAGTCCCTTTTCCGGTACAGCTGATTGATTCGGTCCCCGGACCAAAATATTCAATAATTTTGCCTGTCCCGCCTTTGACCGTTAAAATATCTGCGACTTTTAAAATAATATCTTTCGGCGACGTCCACCCGGTCAATTCGCCGGTGAGGTGGAATCCGATCAGCTTCGGCATGCGAAGCTCCCAGGGTTGACCTGCCATAACATCAACAGCGTCGGCACCACCGACACCGATGGCAATCATTCCGAGTCCACCGGCATTGGGTGTATGGCTGTCCGTTCCGATCATCATACCACCGGGGAAGGCATAATTTTCCAGCACCACCTGATGGATAATACCGGCACCAGGCTCCCAGAAACCTATCCCATACTTCTTCGAAGTTGACTGGAGAAATTGGTAGACTTCGTTATTTTCGTACAACGCACGTTTTAAATCCTCCCCGGCACCTTCATATGCCTGAATCAGGTGATCACAATGAACTGTCGTGGGGACAGCAACCTTGTCACGACCGGCGAGCATGAATTGCAGCAGGGCCATCTGTGCGGTCGCATCCTGCATAGCAACTCTATCCGGTGCGAAATAGACGTCACTCTCGCCGCGTTTGACATCACTCGAGCCAAAATCGACCATATGAGAGTATAATATTTTCTCAGCAAGAGATAATGATCTGCCAAACAAATCTCTGGCTTTCTCGTGCACCTCATGAAGAGAACTATACAATCTCTCGATTGGTTCTAAATCGATGAGCATTGATTCACTCCTTGTTATAATTATAGATTATCTCTATCCAGAGAATGCAACATTCGTGTTCTCCTTTTATCTATTCTAATTTAAATTTGTTGCAATAAATAAAAAAGACCGTGATAATGAGTAAATTCATGTTTTCAACTGTCCCTGTTCATTGTATATTATAACAAATAATGCGCCCATAGCTCAGCTGGATAGAGCGTTGGATTCCGGTTCCAAAGGTCGCAGGTTCGAATCCTGCTGGGCGTACTCAATCCTTTCATACGTTGCTGCTGTTATCCCTGAAATGGATAACAGCAGTTTATCTTTGTACACGATTATCATCCTCCGGGCTACCATAGACAGAAGGAACGCTTCTGCTCCATGAAGGATTTCATCAGTTGAAGCAATAAGTGGTACAATGTCTTTGTGGTGAATATCTGCAGAAAAGGAGTCTTCCGAAAGTCGACAGGAACCTCTATATTTTAGTCGGACTGATTCTTTGTTCTGATGAATGGGTAGAATATGAATTCCCTGAGCTGTCGATGACGGAAGGGGGATATGATGAAATCAAATCCATATATAGTAGATAAAGAATGTCTTGTTACCGGCGCGACCTCGGGCATTGGCAAAGTGACTGCCACAGAGCTGGCCGCCCAGGGTGCGTCTGCGGTAATCGTCGGACGGAATCAGGAGAAAAGTGAACGCACCGTAGAGCAGATACAACAAGAAACCGGGAATCCCCGGGTGGACTACCTGCTTGCTGATCTATCTGTACAGGAGGATATTCGACGACTCGCTGCAAATTATAAAGAACGATACGCTCGGTTGGATATCTTGGTTAATAATGCTGGCGCCATTTTCTTTTCCCGCCAGGAGACACAGGAGGACCTCGAAATGACATTTGCCCTGAACCATCTGGGGTATTTCCTGCTCACCAATCTCCTCCTCGATCTTCTGAAGCAGAGCGCATCAGGTAGAATTATCAATGTATCTTCAGAAGCCCATAGAGGCGTCTCCATCAATTTTGATGATTTGTTATGTGAAGAAAAATACTCTCCGATGCACGCGTATGGACAATCCAAATTAGCAAATATTTTATTTACATACGAACTCGACCGGCGGCTTGAAAACGACGCTCTCGCCGTGAATGCACTTCATCCAGGCTTTGTTGCCAGTAACTTTGGGAAGAACACCGGATTGTTGGGGAAAGTCGTCATGCCTGTGTTACATCTGTTTGCAAAGAGTCCGGAAAAAGGCGCTCAAACAAGTATATATCTTGCTTCTTCACCGGAGGTTGAGGGCATCAGTGGAACGTACTTTATCGACAAACAGCCGGCAACTTCTTCGGAGGAATCATATGATCCTCAGGCAGCAGCCCGCTTATGGGAGATCAGTGAAGAGCTGACCGGATTGGGTGCGGCTTGATTCAGTGAGGGAAGCCGCCGATTGTCTTGTTGTACATTGCGGACTTTCTGGTATGAAAAACAGCCTGAGCCGGTATGTCAGGTTTATGTATTCCGGTCATAGAATGATCGGAAAATGGCCTTACGTGGAATTAAAATTAAACATATTAATACTCCAGGGAGGAAGCCATGCGTCGCTGTATTATTGCTTCTGCAGCCTTAATTATTACACTCATTGTACTGGTGATTTATGTGCGTAATAACGGAAATCTTCATGGACAGACTGCCCGGCTGCCAGGAGCCAGACCGGTAGTAGATGCCAGGTTATATCCATCTTTGCAAGCAGCCATCGATCAAGTACCCCCGGAAGGCGGGATGGTCCGGCTGCCTCCCGGAGTATTTGAGATTACTCAACCGTTGGTGATTTCGCAGAATGATATCCTTTTGCAGGGAGCGGGAACCGCAACCCATATCAAAAATATTGACAGTACGGGGCAACCGGCAATCAGGATTCGAGCGGAAGGAGAGACACCCGATGGAGAATCAGCACTCTGGAGGATACAACTGGAAAATCTTCGGGTATCCGGGAATGAGAAAAGCGGCCATGGTATTCTTGCCAGGGATATCAATGAACTGTATCTGGACGGTATTACCATCAATTATCATGGGGGAGACGGGATCCACCTGGAAGATTGTTATGAAGATCCGCGCATATGCAACTCACTGATTACATATAACCAGGGTACCGGTCTGTATCTCAGAGGTTGCCATGATATTGTGGTGAATGGCAATCAATTTGAGGAAAACGGAGATGCGCTTCACTGTCTGGACGGATTTAATTTATGTATGGTGGGGAATAATCTTGATGATCATATTCAAGACGGAGTAGTTCTTGAGAACACATACGGCTCGGTGATTTCAGGCAATATGATTGAAGAGTGCGGTGGTATGGCCATAATCCTGGATCGGAATTGTTACGGGATTACTATCGGCTCAAACGTTATCGCCCACAACGGAGGCGGGGTGGATCTGCGCGATGCCCACGGCTGTGCGGTGAGTGCCAATACCTTTACAATTATGAAAACCCATGCGCTTCGCATTGCAAAGGGAAGCGGCCGTATTACGGTGACCGGAAATAATTTTTCGAACAGTTATGTCGGTGAAGGCGAACTCATGCGTGCCGAAGATGATCGGGAAGCAGCAGGTATTACCCTCCTGGAAACCTCGAATATTGCCCTGGACGGGAATGTGTTTGCCGGTGTCCGTCCGAAATCTGTGGAAGTTGTCGGTGAAGCCAGTACCCGCATACTCTTCTCGGATAATTTGCTGGTTGACGTGGAAGGGGATTATCACAAACTGGATCGATCCATAGTCGATAATCTGCTGGAAAGCCGTGGTCAGGAGTAAGAGAATCCGGGGTCAGCTGCGATCTGAATGCTTTGAAATATATCAGGCGTTTTCTACCAATGTTAGCCATCACAGGAGAATGAGATGACCACGCACTTGAACAGACGACAATTTTTACAGTTGGCCACGACAGGCGGTGTGATGCTGCTGAGTGGTGTACCTCTTGCTGCTGCCACCAGCAATTCCGGTGACTCTCAGCTGATCAGTCCCGGGTGCCGAACGTCCAGAGTCAAAGTGGCCAGACTCTATATGGGGACTTCCCATGGATTATGGCCGAAGCCTGAACTTGACTTCCAGAAGGAAATTCAGTTCTATGAAAATCAATTTGCAAAGTATGGCGAAGAATTATCTGATGTCGATTTCTCCATTGATCAGCTGGTGACCTCTCCGGAAGACATCCTTCAATTACACGATGAACTGCAGACTGTTGACGGCATTCTGGCCATTCATTTTAACATCGGTATTCAGCCTATTCTGGAGGAGATCCTGGAGCTGAAGAAACCCACCATCGTATTCGCCGACCCATATTCTGGCCATGAATGGGTGAATTTTGGTGCACTCCAGAAGCAATCATCGGGGTCCGGACTAGTGTCACGTCAACTCTCAAGTGTCGGATAGAGCCGGGAGAGCTTTATCCGGGCATCCGCAGTGGTGAATTGCCAATGCACTCGGGCATTTTTGTTGTTTCGATGTACCTGCCATGCCTGTACCTCTTGCCTGACCACCTCTATATCGTCGATGCGTCTATTCAAACACTGTCCCGTGAGCACATTCAACTCGATCTCGGCCATGTTCAACCAGCTCCCATGTTTCGGCGTATACACAAATTCAAACCGATCCCAGAGGGCTTTGGCTATCTCCGGGGGGAACGTTTCGTAGAGGGAACCAGGCGTGTGCGTATTCAGGTTGTCCATCACCAGCGTGATTTTCGTTGCGGTGGGATAGTGGGCACTAATCTCTGCGAGAAACCACGCCCACACCGGTTTGGTGCGCCGGACCGTTACCCGCACCATCCGATGGCCCACCAAGGGTTCACAGGCCAGAAAAATCGTGCAAACCCCGCAACGCCGGTATTCGTAATCGTACCGCGCTGGTTGGCCTGGCGCCCCCGCAATGGGGAGGCGGGTCTCTGCGATGAGTTGTTTCGGCGCTTCGTCCATGCACACCACCGGGAAGGCGGCGTTGTACGGGCGCGTATACACCGCTAACACCTGTTCCATCTGGGCCACAAAACTGCCATTCTGTTGCGGGGGAATGACCCAGCAGTGCCGTTGCCAGGGCTTCAATTCGTTTTTTTTAATACGCGACGGACGGTCTCGTGAGACACACTCTCGAGGTACCCCAGCTCCACCATTTTCTCCGCTAACAGCCGGAGGGACCAGCGATGAAATCCGGCTGGCGGCTCGCTGCAGCTTAACGCCACTAAATGGGCTTCCACCTCCCCGTCCACTTTCTTGGGATACGTCCGCTGGCCCTTGGTCCCATGGAGGGCCACCTCCAGCCCTTCCAGCACAAAGCGCTTCTTCAGCCGGTCGATCTTGCGCATACTGATACACAAGACCGTGGCCAGCTCGGCATTGGTGGATCGGTGGGGCTGACATTCGCCGGCATCGCACCCGAGCAGAATCAGCGCATTCAAGATCACCTGGGATCGGTGCTTCCCTTTGGATATCAAGGTTTCCAGGTGCGCTCGCTCTTCGGCCGTCAGGGTCACAATGTATTTCTTCATAGCCAAACCTCCTGGGCTGATTATGAAGAAAATGTACGTCATTTATTGCGATATTACAAGATTGACATGACACTAGGGTGTATGTTAACAAGCGATTACAGCAAACTCATTCTGGCGATTCGGCCGATTCGGGCAGTGCATCATCTCCGCGAAGCCAGAATTTTGAACGTGACGAATCGCTCTTTTGATGAATATGCTTCTGCCGTACGAAGTAAATTCGGTACCGAAATTATTCCGGTTTCTCTTGACCGTGTTGTAAATAAATACCACTCCATTGATGATCGAACGGTGGCGGAAGAAACGGCCCGATGGATGAATCAAGCCGTCCGGGTCGTTGAGCCTTCCAAAGATGAGATCAGCCGTTCCTGCCGCATGGCCTTAGCCCTTGAGCAATTACTACACGAGGAACAGGCGACAGTGGTAACCGTGGATTGTTACGGGACCATGTATGAACCACTCTGCCGCAAATACGCATATCCCTGTATAGGATTTACCCGGCTCAACGATATGGGATTCGGCGGTATCTGTGAATCTGATCTCCAATCTGCGATGACGCATATACTATTTCAGGGTCTCTCAGGGAATCCGGGTTTCGTCAATGATCCCACGGTGGATGAATCCATTGATTCCATCATTCTGGCACATTGTTTGGGAACGACCAAAATGGATGGGCCGGACGGCCCGGCTGCCCCCTACCAGCTCCGCACAATTATGGAGCGTCGGGAAGGGGCAGTCCCGCAGGTACGAATGCGCCTCCGACAGCCGGTTACCAGTGCAATAATCGCTGGAACGGATACCCTGCGATACTTCACCGGGACAATTATTGACGTACCGGAAACATGATCGCGGGTGCCGGACCAAAATGACAGTGAAAGTCGATGGTAACATCAACAGGTTATGGAAAAACTGGGCCAGCGGGTTGCATCGTGTTACTTGCTATGGGAATATAACAGAGGAAGTAGAGTTGTTCTGCAGGTTCAAGGAGATGCAATTGCTGAATGAAGCGGCATGAACACGTCTTGCGACAACTATATATTTTGAGTCTATTTAGAAAACGCCTCGCCCAGGGGATGCCTTTGGCACTGAGAACCCGTTCTCACAGAGACTCCTTCGGAGTGGGACAGGGCAAAGTTCGCCAAGACTGCAAAGGACTGTTTCCAAACACTCTCATAGTTTGGTCAGTATCCTGATGATCGGATTCAATGATTTGGTATAATCATTTGTCGTCTTGGTTTCAGGCAATTGCCCGCGCGATACTCCATTTAGGCATCCTTCTTCAGCATTTCCTCTACATACCGTTTTCCGGCGTCTGTCACCTGGTATCTTTTGCGGGCCTGCTTGGTGTGTCCCAATTTTTTGGTTTGAACGGCGAGTTGGGGCTTCTTCGACTGGAGATGACTGAACGCCCGGGTAATATTTGTAATCAGATAACCCAGATTTTTTAAATGCGCATTGATGGTGGCAGCATTAAATTCTTCATAATGTTTATAAAATTGCAGCCAATAACTTACCACTAATGCTTTCTCTGCATCCGTAGCAGGGGAGGTTAGGGCATAAAATTCTCCCAGCTGTTGGGGAGGAGCTTTATCTGAATCCTCGGCTGTAACCCCCTCTGGCTCCATCCCATGGGACGCCCCAAATTTTCTTCCGGAAGGGATAAATTGATATTTATCATTTACCCACGCGAGAACCCGTTTTATTGCGTTTTGTTCAAGTCCGGTTAATGCTTCTGCTATTTTTCTCATTGCCTCAATTTCTGCAAACCCATATTTATCCATGTTATTCACACCTGCAAACCGCATTCAAAGAACATATATAGTGCATAACTTATATCTAATATTTACTAAATAATTTTGTATTGTCAATAATAAATTTGATTTTTGGATGTCATATAAACTTCAATAAATACTTAACGAGCTGTTTGCGTAACAGGTATTTATACTTGTTGCTGTCTCAGAAGCCCCGGAAATAATAGTATACAGTAATTGAGGACAAATATGACCTAAAAAGTATGCCAGCCCTTAGTGCATAAATGTTTTAATGTGGCAATAAAATAGGTATTTATATGCACAGGCACTGGTGTCTAATACAAGCATCATGAACCAATATGACCTATCAGCAGTCATCAATATCCTGATTTGTTCACAACCAAAATGTTCGAAGAATGCCTTCGGCATACGTGTTCCCCTCCCCGAAAACGGCGTCGGGACGTTCCGCACCCATTCGGTGAAAACACACATTTTCTCAGTCGGGGTTCTACCGAAGTACAGCGATACTTCGCTGTCCCAGAGGGACCCCAGAGTGGGGCACTCGTATCGCTCAACTTAGGTCACAACTTATCCACAGGCATATATTTATAAAGTGAGTGTTTCGAAAACAGTAAGTCTCTACAAAATGTTGCGCCCGGCTTCCATGGAGTATATACCGAACATATTTCCCGAATATTTTTCGGGATGCAGGAGACAATTGTTCATGTGTTCTTTGCCCCGAAGAGGCATCCCTTGGGGGCGAGGCGTTTTCTGAATAGACTCCTAAAAAAGAAGTGGGTTAAGACACAGGATCGAATCCGATTCGAAGTGGGAGCAAAAATATACCTAAGGGTGCAATGTCTATTCTATCACATCCGGTTTGCGCAATCCCTCTCTGAGGGTTTGCGCATTGCCGGAAATCCATAAATGATACATGTGCAGCGAGCATAATGCCTGCAGGAGATACCGGTGTAACTTTGCATTCGGCAGAAGAATCGGACAGGCGACGTGAAGGTATCTGCTTGTGAGGTCAGGATAAGGCCATTGAAACAAAGGCTAATGCTTTGTGCATGAGTGTGAGAGGCACAGTATATGTTCCGGATCATTCTAATAGAGCAATAAAGGAACGGAAGGATGGTCAGAACAAAGTTAAACTCGTTATTTGAGAGATCCCCGGGATAATTGTCGGACTACAATTCAGCGCCCAGTGAGGATGCATCCCCGGACTGGCACCAATGGAAGACATTGGTTTTGATCCAATCAATACAAGCGGCGGAGTGCCTTTGATTCAGCTAAATTTAAGTTGAATTGTTCTTTTAACAGGTCGCCACGTTGAATGAAGATGTGTCTGTCAAACACTATCTCGTTATTCAGATTAATCAGGAGCTGAGCGCTGTCTGCCGTGGTATTGTAGCGAATCTGGGATTCATACGTGGATTCCGTTCGTTCCGCAAAAGTGTTCAGAAACACCGTATCCTGCGGAACGAATTCCTGATTCGTCACCAAGAACACATTAATCGGCGTATTCCCGACCAGGATTGCCGCTATCTGATCGGTACCGATCAGCCCTTTTACCAGAATATTTAATGTTGAATTTCCGCTCTGCTGGGTTTCCTTTTTAAGACGTACTGAAATTGATTTGCCCGGGATATCAATGGTGCGTTCCGAACCGAATACGGTCTTATCATCACATTGCATGGTAACCAGAGCGAGTGATGAGAGAGCACCGACAATAATGAAGGACGAAATATACGATAATCTCATTGTCACCTTTCGTTAATCAAAAATACCGAAAAAGTCAGGAATTCCAAATAGTAATCAAAAGCTTCGAATCCATTTCGGATTCCTTCCCGCCTGCTTTTCTAATTAGACCTCTTCACTATATACTATTGCCGGTGAACAGAGTTCAAGTAATACTTAAATGCAGTATAATGGGAATATTTGAATGAAACCACTTCATTTGCTGCCAAGACGTGAATATCTGCGCATGGTATCAAGTCAGGCTCATGTTCCACAGACATTCATAATTAAAGAGAAGAATGAACAAAATAAAGGCTTAGTTAAACGTAGATAAATTATGGATGACCAATATATTGACTATCGTTAAATAACTAAAAGTCATACAGATACCTGTATCAGGGGTTCGCAATTAAATTCGGTTTCACTCAGATAAAAGTGCAGTCTGACGGAGCTGGCATTTACCAATTGTCAAGCGGGATATCATCCGGAAAAGCTTTTGAATAGTCACAATTTTCCTTTGAAGGGAATTTCCGGATCTCTACCCGTTGATTACGAAGAATTGCTTTGGATGATTTTGACATCTCGTCAGAGTAATACAAATAGCGTTCAGATTATATCAGGGCGGACCAGGGATCATCCCCAAAGTAATGAGAGTGTTTAGAAAACAGTAAGTCTCTACAGACTGTTGCGCCCGGCTTCCATGGAGTATATGCAGAACATAGTTCCCACATGTTTTTCGGGATACAGGAGACAATTATTCATTGGTTCTTTGTCCCGTCGTCACGGGATCTCTTTGCCAAAGGCCTCGAAGAGACTCCCCCAACGGGATCCTCCGAAGGAGTCCCTTGGACCTTCCGGGACTTCGTAGCATCCCTTCGGGCGAGGCGTTTTCTAAATAGACTCAAAGTAATACTTTATTTTCGAAAGGATTTTTCCGGAAATGTGGTGTCGGACACCTCGATTTGCTGCGAGGTTCAGTGCTATGTTCTCTGCAAGGTAAATGGCCTGGTGATCCATGCTTTCCATTGCAGAAACGGGAGGGAGTATGTATCTTATCAAACGATAATTGAGAGAAAGAAATTCAATAGTTATCCTTGATTGGATTTATGCCTTTTATAAATAATTCTGCGGCAATTATGAGAGGAGAAATGACATGCCGATAGCCATTATGAGGGACACCCATCAACAACTTCGTGCAAAGATAAATGAACTGCGGAAAACGATCAAAGCGAATTCGGAAGATATTTCCGAGGCAGCCAGTTTTGGTGATTTATCGGAAAATGCAGAGTACGACTCTGCGAGAGAACGACAGGGTATGCTCCATTATAAATTAAAGCAATTAGAGCAGTATATGAACGTGGAGATCTTCGATGAGGAAGACATCGATACGGCAGCGGTCTCTTTCGGCACAGCGGTGACCCTGAAAGACAACAAGAGCGGTGAATGCCTGGAATATTGTGTGGTTGGGCCGGCTGAGTATGAATTGGAGAATTACCCGAATATAATGACCTATAAATCATCGCTGGCCAGAGCAATGCTGGGGAAGGAAGTAGGAGAGAAAGTAGAAATCAAAAAACCTGATAAGCATCTTTCCTTTACCATTGAAGATATTCAACCAGCATGGGCTGTGAAACAGGAATCCGGGTAAAGCGCTGCTGGAGTGAAGTTTATCCGCACCAGACAGGCTGGATTTTTTCTGGAATATTCGGATAAAGCATCGACGAAAAATCACAATGCGGAAGCGATTGGAAGACCGTCACGATGGGCCGGAATTCCGGTTGTCGGTGAGATGAAGTTTTTATAGTTTACCGGAATGGAAAAAATAAAGAGAAACGAACATGGCATCTCTGGAGTACGAACCAGCCATACTGCTGTTGGATGACGGACGAATTTTCCGGGGACAGGCCTTCGGTGCCCGAGGGGAGGCTATCGGTGAAGTCTGCTTTAACACCGGCATGAGCGGATATCAGGAAATCTTAACCGATCCATCCTACCATAAACAAATTGTGACCATGACGACCCCGCATATCGGGAACTATGGTGTGAATCCCGACGATATCGAATCCGGGGGAATTCAGGTGGCCGGTTTTGTGATTCGGGAAGAAACCGTGATCCCATCAAACCAGCGGGCGACGATGAGTATCGGTGACTATCTACGAGAGTATGATGTGGTCGGAATCCAGGGGGTCGATACCCGTGCACTGGTGCGGCATATTCGTGAAGAGGGCGCAATGAACGGGATCATCTCTACCGACGATTTCGATCTCGAGAGCCTTCGGGAGAAGTTGAATCGAGCGCCAGGTATGAAGGGATTGGATCTCTGTATGGAGGTGACCTGCCGCCAGAAACATCGCTGGGATTCACCGGGTATGGTCTCGAACGGCGGTTCGGATTCTCGCCCGGAATGGCGGGTGGCTGCGATCGATTACGGGATAAAGCATAATATACTGCGCCTGCTCACTCAGCGTCATTGCGACATTACCATCTTCCCGGCGGATGTCAACCCGGAGGAAATTCTTGCCATGGATCCAGACGGGATATTCCTCTCGAATGGTCCCGGAGATCCGGCAGCAGTAACCTATGCGATTAAGACCCTTGAACGACTCCTTGGAAAGAAACCGATATTTGGTATCTGTCTGGGCCATCAGCTTCTGGCCCATGCGGTGGGCTCCAGAACATTTAAGCTAAAATTCGGGCATCGGGGTATCAATCACCCGGTAAGGAATATGCGGACCGGCAAGGTTGAAATCACCAGTCAAAATCATGGATTTGCCGTTGATGACGCCAGTGTCCCTTCCAACATTGAAATTACTCACATGAATCTGAACGATAACACAGTGGAAGGGCTCTATTGCAAGGATATCCCGGCATTTTCCGTGCAATATCATCCGGAGGCCAGCCCGGGCCCGCATGATTCCCGATACCTGTTTGATGAATTCATTGAACTCATGAGAGACCATTCGAATTAAATGCCAAAACGAACAGATCTTGATTCCATTCTAATTATTGGAGCCGGTCCCATAGTAATCGGACAGGCCTGTGAATTTGACTATTCCGGCACCCAGGCGATCCGGGCGCTGCGAGATGAGCAGTACCGGATCATCCTGGTGAATTCCAATCCGGCGACCATTATGACCGATCCGGACTTAGCCGATGCGGTGTACATTGAACCACTGACCGTAGATTACGTCACTGATATCATCGAGAAGGAGCGTCCGGATGCCATTTTGCCAACCGTTGGAGGACAAACGGCCTTGAACCTGGCGGTTGATCTGCAGAATCAGGGCATCCTGGATAAATATGGTGTCGAGCTCATTGGGGCGCAGATTTCCGCCATTGAGAAAGCCGAGGACCGGGAACGCTTCAAAGATGCCATGGATGCTGCGGGAATTGATACGGCCCAGGGCGGATTTGTCGGGTCCATGGCGGAAGCGAAAGACTTGCTTACCTCGATGCAGTTCCCGGTGATTATCCGTCCGTCCTACACTCTGGGAGGCACTGGCGGATCCATCGCCTATAACGCCGAAGAATTCGAGGATCTGGTGGATTCCGGATTATCCCAGAGTCCTATCACAGAAGTACTGATAGAAGAAAACCTGGTGGGGTGGAAGGAATACGAACTGGAGGTTATCCGGGATAAAGCGGATAATGCGATCATCGTCTGCTCCATTGAGAATGTCGATCCCATGGGAGTCCATACCGGCGATTCAGTCACCGTCGCACCTGCCATGACCTTAACGGATCGAGAGTATCAGCAGATGCGGGACTGGGCACTTCTGTGTATTCGGACTATTGGCGTTGAAACAGGCGGATCGAATGTGCAGTTCGCTGTCGATCCGGAGTCCGGACGGATGGTGATTATCGAGATGAATCCCCGGGTGAGCCGCTCTTCGGCACTGGCCTCGAAAGCAACCGGTTTTCCCATTGCCAAGGTAGCTGCCAAGCTGGCAGTGGGATATACGCTGGATGAATTGCCCAACGATATCACTGGACAGACTCTGGCAGCCTTTGAGCCGACCATCGATTATGTTGTCACCAAAGTCCCCAGATTCGACTTTGAAAAATTTCCTTCCGCATCAGGCCATCTTGGAGTGCAGATGCAGTCGGTGGGAGAAGTCATGGCGATCGGGCGGACATTCCGGGAATCTCTGCAGAAAGCATTCCGTTCTCTGGAAGTGGGCCTGGACGGTCTGGAGCCCAAAAAGCCCTCCGAAAATGAAGAGAGCGAAGAACTGGAATCCGGGATATCGAGAAAACGATATCTGGATATGACCAAGCTCCGGTTCCCCACGGCATTCCGATTGTTGAAAATCTGGCATGCGTTTCAGGAAGGAAAGAGTGTAGAGGAAGTCTACAATCTCACCAAAATTGATCCCTGGTTCCTGCGGCATATTCAGCAGCTGGCGACTATTGAGATCCCGGATAATCTCGGTCCCGAGCACTTCAAATTTCTGAAACAGAACGGTTTCTCGGATAGGCAGATTGCTCGCAAAACTGGTGAATCTGAATCTGATGTCAGGGCACTGCGCTTGAAATATGATCTGCGCACTACCTACAAGGTGGTCGATACTTGCGCAGCGGAGTTTTCTGCAAAAACACCATACTGCTATTCAACCTTTGAAGAGGAGAATGAAGTCGAACCTCTCGGTAGCAATACCTACATGATTTTGGGCGGTGGCCCGAACCGTATCGGCCAGGGTATCGAGTTTGATTACTGCTGCGTTCAGGCGGTGTTTGGTTTGCGGGAGATGGGGAACAAAACCATTATGGTGAACTGTAATCCCGAAACGGTCTCCACCGATTACGATCTGGCTGACAGGCTGTATTTTGAACCCATTACCTTCGAAGATGTCATGAACATTGTGGAGCTGGAACAGCCCGATGGAGTTCTGGTGCAGTTTGGTGGCCAGACGCCGCTAAAAATTGCAAATGCCCTGCAGGATGCCGGTGTACCGATTGCCGGGACGTCACCCAGGCATATTGATCTGGCCGAGGATCGAGAAAAATTCGGGAAATTATTGGATGAGATCGGTGTGGCCCGGCCTGATTACGGCACCGGAAAAACCCTGGAAGAAGTGATTCAGGTCGCCGAAAATATCGGCTATCCGGTGTTAGTCCGGCCCAGTTACGTGCTGGGCGGCAGGGCGATGGAAATCGTGTACTCCACCGATCAGCTGGTGGATTATCTGTCACGAGCCTCCGATGTGACTGCCGAGCATCCCATCTATATCGATGCGTTTCTTGAGGATGCCTTCGAATTTGATGTTGACGGGCTCTCTGACGGCGAAGCGGTGCATATCGGCGGCATTATGCAGCATATTGAAGAGGCGGGCATTCACTCGGGCGATTCCGCCTGTGTATTACCGCCCTACATGATTACTTCCCGGGCTCTGGAAGAAATCACCGAAATCACCCGACAAATTGCCTTGAAATTAGAAGTGGTGGGCCTGGTGAACCTGCAATTTGCCTATAAGGATGGCCAGGTGTATATACTGGAAGCAAATCCGCGGGCCAGCCGGACTGTGCCGTTCGTGAGCAAAGCCACCAATATTCCGCTGGCCAAAATCGCTGCGCAGCTGGCAGCGGGGAAGAAATTGCGCGACTTTCATCTGGCCTCCTGGGATTCCGGTAACCGGGTCTCAGTGAAGGAAGCAGTGTTACCATTCAACAAGTTTCCGAATGAACGCGTCTATCTGGGGCCGGAGATGAAATCCACCGGGGAAGCCATGGCGATTTCCGGCACCTTTGCCGATTCGTTCGCCCGCGCGGTTATTGCTGCAGGTAACTCACTGCCTGCGTCCGGCAAAGTCTTTGTTTCCGTCAATGACAATGACAAACTGGGGATAATTCCAGTCGCTCGAGATTTTCGCGAGATGGGTTTTGACATCATCGCGACCTCCGGCACCGCACGGGCACTTCGCCGCAATGGAATTCAGGCGGAAACCATCTACAAAGTAGGAGAGGGAAGGCCCAATGTGGTCGATGGCATTAAGAACGGCGAAATCACCCTGGTGATCAACACGCCGCTCGGTCCGCAATCGCGTTATGATGAAGAAGCTATCGGGAAAGCCGCCATACGAAAGGGTATCCTGACCATTACCACGCTCTCCGGAGCGCAAGCCTCGGTGCGTGCTCTCCGCCGGAATGATAAACGTGTCGTCCGCTCCCTGCAGGAACATTATCAACAAGACCTTGTCCACACCTGAGGTGTCCTGCCAGACGCGATCCGTTTCCACCATTATTATTCGATTTCCTGTTCTTCCAATGATGATTTTGCGTTTTCAGAAGTGGCCAGGATTCGTATATTAAATTTGACAGAATATGAGGAAAACCAGAAAGTACCGGTATGAATCGTACCCAATGGGCAATGCAGGCGCTGAGTGCGGCGATGTTTTTCCTGAATCTCCTGGCCTTTGTGCTGATAATGTTTATCTATGGCACTAATTCTCTTGATTTCTTCTGGGGCCGCACCGGACACTTCGCATTTATCGGCACCATCTTAATTGCCGATGCTGTGGTGTGTGCTATCATTTTTATTCTGCCGCAAAACTGGTCCCAGCGAGAATAGGGCAATGGAGCTGATTTCAGGATCAGCGCCTGTACAGTTCGCCGGGAAAATGAGAGTGGAAGGAGCTGCATGAACCGTGGCACACATCGATTCTTATCGATTCAAACGCATTGAAATCGATGGGACGGTATATACAAACGATGTGATCATGCACCCTCAGACTCTCATCGATAATTGGTGGCGGGAGTCCGGGCATTTTTTAATTCCTGCGGACCTGGAAAGTTACCTGCCCAACCTGCCCTCAAAACTCATTATCGGGACAGGAAAGTACGGGAGAGTGAACGTCCCGGAATCTACCCGGCAATGGCTGCGTGAACAGGGCGTCGAGTTTGTCGCTACCAGGACGAATCAAGCCTGTGAACTTTATAATTCCAGTAACAAAGAGCAGACAGGAGCTGCATTACACCTCACATGTTAAATGACTACCAACCCATCGTACTATTTATCACCTGCAAAGATACATCGGAAGCCGAGACAATATCCGAATCGCTGGTCCAACAACACCTCATTGCCTGCGGAAACATTCTGCCTGGGGTGAATTCTATCTTTCAATGGCTAGGGAACGTTGAACACGAATCCGAAGTGCTTCTCATCGCGAAGAGTCGTCGGTCTGTGTTTCATCAGATTGTCGAAGAAGTCCGGAAGCTGCATAGCTATGAAACGCCGGAGATAATCGCGTTGCCTATCGTGGAGGGCTCCAAAGAGTATCTCGACTGGTTGGCCGAGGAAACCAAATCACCTTAAACCGGGGATCGCGTTTTTTGACGCGTTTGGTCTCGCAGTAGCAGTTTACGTTCAGAATTACAGGACGTTTCCGTTACTGTATTGTAATGGTTACAAGCATCTACTGATGGAAAATTCATGAAGCGTCGGATGATAATTAGTGTAATAGGAGCAGTCCTGGTTGCACTCATAGCCGGGATCCTGTGGTTGTATTCCGCGTCCGGGAAATCCTATGTATTGTCGAAAATCATCACCGCCGCTGAAGACGCAACCGGATATGAGATTGCCATCGAGAAACTGGTAACCAATTATGTGTCAAAAGCAAGTTTAATTACGATTCGTATCCGGGATGATGCAACCGGCGGAAGTGCATATATCAATAGAATCTCAATTAATTATAGTCTTTTTCCGCTCTTTCGCACCACAGTCCAAATTGATTCACTGATCTCTTCGTCCCTGGATATTACGCTCAATAACCGGATGCTGAAAGCTTTTTCGGGACAAAAATCTTCTGCGACAGGGATTGGAGGAGGCAGAGGATGGAAATTCCAGCTCGGATACATCCAGGTAGTTGATGCCAATCTGACCTATTCTCATCCGGAACTTCCGCTGTATATTCGATTAAAGGGAACGGATGTTCACTATGCCGTCGGTGACACTTTCCATACCAGTATTCAGTCATTGGATTCTGTTGCGTACAAATCTTCGGTGATAAACCAGGCCACCCTTGAAGTTTATGGCAGGCATTCGTCGTCGGGTTTGTCCATCTCGAATCTCATGTTACAGAGTCCAACTTCGAAGCTCCGATCATCCGGTTCTATAGAATCACAGGCTGGGGGAAATGCCGTTCGTGGGGATGTAGAGGCTCACCTTGCCAGGGACTTCACCGATTTCCTGAAGGTGTTTCTACCGGAAGCCTTGAAGCAAAAGTTGCATACTGATTCTCTCTCCCTCCAGGGAAGCGTGGATATTACTCCCGCAGAGATAGCCTATCGGGGGAAAGTCCAGGCTCCGGGTGCTGTATTCGATACATTACAAGTGCAGAATCTCCGGGCGGAATTTTCAGGGAGCACCGATAGTCTGCAGATCTCGCAATTCTATACGGAGCTTCCGTCCGGACTGGATACAATACGACTGCACGGTACCTTTGATTGGCAGCAGAAATTCATCCGGCTCGATGTGGTCTCCTTCCTCTCCTCAACTGAATATGTTCAACAGATGCTTCGTATGGAGAATTACCCGCTTGACACACCGGTAGAGATCCGCTTTTCAGGCATGATCCCGTATGAAAATTTATCCCGAGCTGCGGGACAGGGGAGGATACTGCTCGTTAAACCACAATATAATGTACACGAATTATCACACGTACTGGCTGATTTCCGCATACGGGGGGGAGAAATAAGGCTGGAAGTCATCCAGCGAACGCCGGCTGATGTGAACCGGATTGCTTTGGTGGGGAGATGTGACTGGCCAATGGAATTTACCGGAACGCTTCAGCTGGCAGATATTTCAGAGATAAATACCGGCATCAGCACCGCCTTCACTCCGAGACTCTCTTCAACATTCCAGGGAACAATTGGGGATCAGGGCGATCCCATCAAATTATCGGGCAGGATGCAGGCTCATCTGAATTATCGATTCATGGAACTGCCGGTAGATATTCAGTTGGCTTACGCATGGCAAGGAGATACACTCATCTTGGATGAGGGGGAGTTGGCTGTCAGTTCGTTAACACCCGCGCAGGTTTCGGGCAAGGTCCGATTCTCGCCTTCCCTGTCTGCGGAGCTTGTAGTAGATGAACCGGCGATTCCACAACCGGATACCGATCGCCCCCTATCCGGCAAGATTCTTCTTAGAATATCAAGTAAATTCGATAAATCACTTCAGAGCTCACTTGATATATCCAATGTATCGTTGAGCAGGTGGGGTGCGGTCATTCCCCGGATGAAATATGACCTGCAGGGAATAGTCAATTCAAAAAATAACCTTCTGATGACTCCTGATTCGATTACTGGCGGAGGGAACCTTTCGGTGCAGGGAGTTCGATTCGGTCTTACGTCCATTGATTCGGCATCCCTGGATTATTCGGTACAAAAAGAGGGGATAACAGTGGAACGAGGGATGGCTGTATCACGAACACGAACAATTGCTGCAGAAATCAGGGGATTCCTGCCATTCGATTCAAGTAATGTTCTAGATGTTCAGGCTTCCGGGCATAATTGGCCCATTGATCTTCTGAACCCGTTTCTTCCTCCCTCCTGGGATGTCGATGGTACAATCACGCCGTCTGTTCGAATTACTGGTTACTATGATAGACCGAGTATAACCGGCGGGATTCGTATTGATTCCGGATACGTCCAATGGCAGGATACCAAACCGCCTGTGGAAGCACTCAACGGAGAGATCATCTTTCAGGGCAAACAATTTGAGATTCGGAAACTTGCATTCAGATATCAGAGTTATCCAATCGATATTACCGGGAAAGGGACCCTGGAACCCGATTTTCAAGGAAAGATATATGTTCGGCCCGCCGGTGAAATCAGTATCTTTTATGCTCGGGAGTCAGACACAGCCTCTGTTCAGATGCTGGATATCCCTTTACAGATCTTGCAGGACCATATTCCTGAGAACTACACTGCCAGTGGTGCACTGACGGCAGATTTCCAGGCGGCCGGAGTCATTGAGAATCGACTCTCTCTGAACAGCCGGGGATACCTTCTCCCAACAATGAATCCGACTCCTCTCGATTGGAAGATTGACTGGAATGTTGCCTACTCAGAGAATCAAATTACTCTACGACACTTTGCGTGTGCAGCAGATAGCGGAAACATGACCATCACAGGCCAACTGCCACTCTCTGCACTCGTAAACAACGATTCCACTGCATCATCGTCCGGGGACTCGGCGTCTGTTGCCTTCTCCCTCGCTAATTTTCCGATTTCCATAATCAATCAATTCACCTCCCTTGTCCGTGCGAACTCGGGAAGACTCAATGCGGATGTATATCTTAGCGGGGGACTCGAAGCCCCGAATATTCAGGGGAGCCTCCGCGGAACTGATATCGCCTTGAATAATCCACTCCGGAAATGGCAGACGTCACGGGGGCAGTTGCATATAGAATTTCAAAATGAACGTACCCTGATACGGCAGTTTGCCACCTATATAAACGATTATTCGATCACTCTTGATGGTAAATTTGAGTATGATAGAGGTCAATATTTACAGGCCGGGATATCGGGATCTTTTAACGAAACAGCGCCTTTCCGGGTGAATTTGTATCATGATGAGGCAACAGATTCTCTGGAAGGTCATCTTTCTGTCTCCAGCATACCTTTATCACAGTTCTTAACAATGCTCAAAACACCACGAGAAATTCAAGGCCAGCTCAACCTTTCCCTCCGGTTATCCGGATCACGACAAAAACCAACGCTCATAATGAACGGACAAGCCGATAATCTCTCCTTCGGAGAGCTGGCTTTTCCTGAGGCTCATTTCCGTTCTCACTACAGTAACCAGCAGTTTGTTCTGGATACGCTGCTTGTATCCAATGCAGCCTCATTCGTACGAGGCACCGGGAATATCTCGGCCATCTTCGACCTGGACACATTCTCATTGGGGTTGATAGGCGAAGAGATATTTTTATCACTGCAAGCGCGCGGATTCGCGCTGGAATCCCTGGGAGCCCTTTCCGGAAGAGATTACAATATATCCGGAGATTTAAGCGCTGACATGGCGTACCGGAAAACCGTCCCAGGAGGCAGCAGTATACAGGGCTCGGTGGAAATAACCGGATTTGAATCTGACTTGCCGTACTTCGAACAACACTTGCGGAACGGACATTTCCGGGCTGATTTCACCGGCTCTACAATACGTTTAATCAATATGCACGTCGATATCGATGAGAATCCTCTTACTATATCAGGAAGCATTGATATAGTACCTCACGCACCACTGCAATATGATATCACAGTGCACAGTGAACAATTTGATCTGACGCGTCCGGGGGAGGTGGCGATAACTATCGCTCCATCCAAACTCCGTATCACCACCACCTCCGGCCAAACCTCATTACTTACCGGAAATATCATTGTGGCCTCCTTCACCTATACGAAGCCAATTCACAACCTTCAGCCGTTATCCTTCATCGGAACTCGGACGGTACGACCGCCTCGCTTGCCACAACAGATGTTCCAGAATATCCAGCTCAATGTTGCCATACAAGCATTAAAGAATATCAAAGTGAATAATAACCTGGCCTCACTCGATTTTACCGCGGATGTGCAATCTACCGGTCCACTCTTTCAGCCACGATTTACCGGACGAATCGTGGCAGAAAAGGGATACATCAAATATGTCGGGAGAAATTTTCAAATCGAAAACGGAACTGTACTTTTCACGGGAGGTCCGGAACTGAATCCCACACTGGATATCCAGGCAACGACTACTATCCCTGCCTATCAAAATGTAGATGATATAGACTATACAATAGTTTTAAATATTACCAATACGTTACGAAATCCCCAGGTCCGGTTCGCTTCCAAACCGGCAACCAGGCCGCACACGAATGAGTCGCTTACCCAGAGTGATATTCTGGGAATACTGGCAGTGGGGCGTCCGCGAGATCAGTTTTCCGGGGTTTCCGGAGAAGGCAATTTAAGCCAATTTTTCATCAGACAGGCGAGTCGCATCTCAAGTGAGAAGATCGCTTCTGTGGTTGAATACAGAGTAGGGCGGCTTTTTGATCTGGACCGGGTTGCAATCGAAGGGAATTTGTTCCAGCTCTCCGGGCGACATACGCCTACCTTCACGGCGGCAAAAAGTATTTCTCCCCGGCTCACGTTAACTTACTCCACTTCCATCGGTCAATCAAACCAACAGGGGATTCGGATTAATTATGAACTGTCGGATCATTGGTATCTGGTGACTGAAACAAATCAAGAACAGCGATATGGTCTGGATTTAAAATATCGAATCAGGTTTAAATGAGAACACGCTTTCTACCGATACTATGGTGTCTTTTCCTTTTCGGAGAGATAGTACTGGCGCAGAACAACCAGGCCGGTGCGCCACTTACAGAAGCAATCGGGTTTTCGGGCAATGAGCATCTCTCCGAGCGCACGATTAAACAGGTGATGTTCACCAAAGAGAGTCATTGGTGGAGAAGGCATCGGTTTGAACCGCAGATCTTTCAGGATGATCTGCGGGCGATAATCACCTTATACAATAATCGTGGATTTTTGGAATCATTAATCCAATCCTGGGATACCACCTATGTTGAGACAAACCGGGTACAGATAAACATCACCATTTCAGAAGGTCCCAGATCCCGCGTCGGTGATATTGTATTCCGGGGCAATCATGCCCTGACCACAACTCACTTGCGCAGTTTCATTCGTCTCCGGGAGCATGCGCCGTTCAGCTTTTTGAATGTGAGTGAATCTACCTGGAGTATTGTGAACAGATATGCGGAAATAGGATATATCGACGCGCAAGTGGATCCCCGCCTTGACAGGATGCAGGATACCATTGACGTTGCTTTCCACATCACTGAAGGACATCCGGTGTACGTGGATTCTGTGATTATTTCCGGAAACGAGAAAACCAATGTGAATGTCATCAAACGAGAACTCGCTCTTCAACCCGGTGATTTATTCACCCATCAGAAGGTGGTAAAAAGTCAACACAATCTTTATAAAACAGGATTATTTAATAGTGTGCTTATTACACCGCAACGAGATTCGGCAGGGAACGGACCGCTCAGAAACGTTGAGATCCAGGTAATGGAAGCCGAAACAGGCGAGCTCAATTTTGGTCTTGGGTACGGCTCTGCCGAACGAATTCGATTGTCGACCGAACTGTTACAGGGGAATGTTCAGGGTACCGGACAAAAAATCGGATTCCGAACCAGACTGAGTTTCAGAGAAATACGATTGGAGGGAGTCTATACTGCGCCGCACTTTTTTCTCTGGAAATCTCGATTTGATAACACCTCTTATTTTCGCCGGGAGATGGAAACAAACTATTCGGTCAATCGTGTGGGCACGGAGACGACGATTGGGAGGGAACTTGTTCAGTATTGCAGATTATCTTCCTCAATGCGAATCGAAAATAATACGTTTACCAGGATCGATACCGCCTCGGTGGCTGATTCCACCAATGACCGGATTCGGAGTGTGAGTTTGACCTTCACCCGAGATACCAGAGATAACTTATTTAATCCGGATGAGGGGAGTTACTTCGATCTCTCGAGTCTCTTCGCCGGACAGATATTTCGGGGCACGAACTCGTATCTGAGACTGACGGCAAACTATATCAGATATATCCCGCTCACTCCTGGATTTACCCTGGCAACGAAATTTTCTTCCGGATTGCTCTTCGAAGTCGGTCCGACGCCGGCGGTTCCCATCTATGAACGATTTTTTGCAGGTGGGGATTACTCACTGCGCGGGTATGGGGATCGAGCCATCGGACCACAACGCAATGAGAAGCCTGTCGGCGGGTATTCGAAGTTGATTTCTCAGACTGAATTTCGTATTAAACTGTATAAACAACTCCAGGGCGCTGTATTCATTGATGCAGGAAATGTGTGGGAAAAAAGTCCGGCCTTAAACCGAGGGAATATTCGGATTGGAATTGGTGCCGGATTAAGATATAATACACCTCTTGGAATGGTTCGGGTTGATTGCGGATTCAAAGTAAAACCAAGAGCAGGGGAGAGCCCGGCAAATATTCATCTGACACTGGGACAAACACTTTAACTTATGCTTTACAATTAACTGATATTCAGAAACAATTGCAAAGATGAGGCCCGCTGAACCAAGAGTACAATCACCAATGTATTGGACTCAACAATGAAAATAACAGTGCTTGGATCCGGCACGTGTATTCCGTACCCGAATCGTGGAAATCCCGGATATCTTGTCCAGATCGAACATCATCTTCTGCTTCTTGATGGTGGCGCAGGGGCGCTTCGGCAGGTGGCAAATTATGGATACGATTATTCCGAAATTCACCATATACTGTACACGCATCTCCATCCGGATCACACAATTGATTTTATTCCGTTCCTGTTTGCCATAAAAAATGATTATTCTCTGGAAGGCTCTTTCACGATCCAGGTCATTGCACCGAAAGGGTTTGTTGAATATTATAACAAGTTACATCAAATTTACGGACAGTGGATTGACTCGGATCAAATTCTTCTTGACATTCACGAATGCGATCCATGGGAAGAAATTGACCTGGGTTTTGCCAGAATGAAAACGGGGGAGACCAGGCACACAGAGCATAGCATTGGCTACCGGATTGAGGATGAGTCCGGCAGCGTATTGGTCTATGCCGGGGATACCGGTTACAGCGAAGCATTCGCCGACTTTGGTAAAAATGCCGACCTCATGATTTTGGAATGTGCCGTCCCGGAATCCACGGAGTATGATAAGCATCTTTCACCATCGGAAGCCGGCAAAATGGCCGCATTGGCCCGGGCCAAAACCACCATGTTCACCCATTTCTATCCAATCATGGAGCAACAAGACATTGTCGGTACAGCACACCAGTACTATCAAGGTGAGATCCTTCTCGCAAAAGACGGCATGAGTTATGAAATTCCGACGAATTCCTGAGTATTTGCTGATCGGGCTCTTTTTGGTTATCGCCCCACAATCAGGTGTTTCTCAGAATCCGTTTCCCGTCCCATTTGACACCCGGCAGCCCATCCGATCAACGCCTGCACCGAACCAGGAAAAAACCGACGACGCGAGTGTCACCCAATCAACCGTAGATACTTCCGCAGCCTATAGTCTGAAATTCGTTCGAGAACGCTATAGTCAATTGGTTGAGCGGGAGGAGATTCCGGTATCCCGCCAGACCTTTGCGCAATTATGGCAGGATGTTTCCGGCGTGATCCGGGGTGATAATGCAACCATTCGACAAGTACAAGAATCGCTCCGGAGACATTTTTCCGGTCTGGAATATCTTCTGTATCTGGTGGTTGCCTTATTCATCACTGGAATATTAGCGTTTTCATACCGTCCTATAAAGCAGTACTTGAAAGGACTCAGAGATGACTGTGCTGACCGGAAAATACTGGCTATCACCACGGCCGGATATATTCTGGAAATTTTACTCCGGGTTCTGCCAACACTTTTTCTGACATTTGGTGTCTGGGTGACTGCCTTGGTATTACAATTCCCGACACAGATTAATAATACCATTTTTAATGTTGCCGTTGCCGTGGTTCTCTATAAATTTTCACGCTGGTTACTGGAAATCCTCTTCGCACCCGATGGGAAGCGCCAGCGATTAATTCCGTGTAGTACCAGAATAGCAAAGTATTTTTCCTACCTGGCTCGAGTCTTGTTTCAGTGGACGTTATTGTATGTAATTCTTCTGTTCCTCTTGCGGTTTTTCCAGCTGCATGAGAATGTGATTCATCTGGTGCAATTTGTCTACAGGGTGGGAGCCATTGTTGTATTTTCGCTTTTGTTTGCCAGAAGAGATTTCACCCTCTCGCTGTTCCCGGAAACACAGAATAGGTTCTACCGCAGTTTATTGCGCATATTGAAACAATTATATTACCCCACATATCTCATTCTTGTAGTTGGAGGTCTTTTATCCGTCTTAGGGTATGTGCAGTTATCCGGCTTTATCTTCAGTCGCGTCTTCTATACCATTACTATTGTTCTGCTTGGGATACTGGTCAATCGTATTCTTTATGATGCACTGAACTGGGTTCTGCCTGACGAAAAACGGCAGCGGAAAGATGAAGAAGATAGAGCAGCCCAATTCTGGGAACGTGTGTATACCATTGCACAGTTCACAAGTTCAGCCATACTTATTCTCATTGGGGCAGTCCTGATTGCAAAATCCTGGTGGCTGATGGGCGAACAATCGATAGGGGAGTCAATCCTCGCTTTTTTCACGTTCCGGTTATTTAACGTGCAGGACACGCCTATTACCATCTGGTCACTTATCAAGGCGATATTGATCTTTGGGTTATTCCTGTATGTGTCCCGGCTGGTGAGAAATTTCTTAAAATCCAGCGTCCTCCGAAAGACGAAGCTGGACATCGGCGCACGCCATGCAGTATTGACCATCACGCATTACCTTATCCTGGTGGTTGGTCTGGTGGTGGCTGTCGAAAGCGTGGGAATTCAGCTAACCACGTTAAAGATCTTTGCAGGCGCGTTGGGACTCGGTATTGGATTTGGACTGCAAAACATCGCCAATAACTTTGCCAGTGGGTTGATTATTCTGTTTGAAAGACCCATCAAGAGTAAAGACTTCGTTCAGGTGGGAGAAATTCTGGGGACGGTCACCCGGATCTCTGCGCGCAGCACAACGATTTTGACCCGGGATAACATTGCCATCATCGTTCCGAACTCGGACTTTATTGAAAAAACGGTGATCAATTGGAGCCTGAATAATACCCCGACCCGAGTGCACGTCCCAATCGGAGTGGAATACGGCACCAATCCGGAATGGGTACAGGAGGTTCTGCTCGAAATTGCAGACGCCCATCCGCGGGTGCTTGCTCTTCCGCGGCCGCGGATCTGGTTTAAGGAATTCGGCGAAAGTTCACTGGACTTCGAGCTCTTAATCTGGATCAATGATCCCCAGGAAGGTGTGAACAATATCAAGAGTGATATTAATTTTCAAATCCATCAGGCGTTTCAGGAGAAAGGAATCGGGATTCCATTTCCTCAGCGCGATGTACACTTGAAAATTGACAGCCAGAATGATATTGAGGTGCTTCGGAGTATTTTTTCCAACCAACCATCTCCGCACCATACTTCGGAACCACCGGCCCGAGAACCCCGGGATGATCAACCAGAGCGTGGTGCATGATCACAGCGAATCAGACAGGATTATCCCCGCGATCTCGCAATATCCGCCGCATCCTTATTGTTTTTCTCACTTTGATTATCTCTGGTACCCTGGGATTCACACTCATTGAGGGTTGGACGCTTCTGGAATCCTTTTATATGACGATCATCACGCTGAGCACGGTCGGATTCCGGGAAGTGAAGCCGCTTTCACCCATGGGACAGGCATGGACCCTTGTTCTCATTATCTTTGGGATTAGCCTCCTGGCCTATACCGGTGTCTCTCAAGTCGCTCAATTTTTAATCGAAGTGCCATTCTGGAGAAACCGAACATTACTACGACGGATTAATGCCATGAAAGATCATTATATTATCTGTGGATACGGTCGGATGGGACGGGTCATCGCCGCAGAATTCCACCGGCGACATCAGGATGTCGTGATCATCGAAAACAATCCCGACGCCGTGAGTACACTTGCCGAATCCGGGTTTACCTATATCGAGGGCTCTGCCATTGAGGATGCGGTACTGAGAAAAGCCGGTGTGGAACGGGCAAGAGGGTTAGTGGCTGTCCTGGCGACCGACGCGGATAATCTGTTTGTTGCTCTGTCAGCACGTCAACTCAATTCGGACCTTTTTATCCTGACACGCTGTAGTGAGGAGGGCACCCAGACGAAGATGCGGGCGGCCGGCGTAAATAAGGTGGTAAACCCATACGAAATCGGCGGGCATAAAATGGCCCAGATGATGTTATCGCCGCATGTTGATGATTTTATCGAAATTGTTTCCAGGCAGAAGAAGCTGAATCTGGTCATTGATCAGATTCGAGTCTATGAACAGTCAGAACTGGCAGGGGCGGCACTGATCGATACACCAATTCGCAGCCGGTTCGATACGATTGTCACCGCCATCCTGGATAGTTCCAATGAAATGCAGTTCAATCCTGCCTCGGATATGGTTATCAATGCCGGAGACATTTTAATTTGTATCGGAGACCGGGATAATTTGGAGAAGTTAGAAGCCATCGCCAGCGGGAAGTCGATCTCACACCCAGAGTGAGAACAACCGGAAAGTATGGCTGGTTTGGGTTGTGATGAGTTCAATATAAATGTTCCGATAAGATAGATTATGTAAACTAATGTAATTACCGTCAACATACGATCCTTTCTTCGATCCTCCCTCCTTCCATTCTCCATGTCCATTTGATGCGCATCATGCGCACACGTCGAAGGATACGAACTCTCTGCAGACCTTCTTTTAAGTACACTTTACATCATGGATTATACTAAAGCACGAGGACTATAATGACGGTAATCACCAGAATGATCAGTGCCGTGATGGCTATCAGAGGAATCTTAGACCAAGCGGACTCATCAACGTCGCGTTGACCTTCTTCCTCCGATTCTCTGGGAGCAGCCTGCTCATACAACTCCTTCCGCTGGTCTTCAAGGGCAGTTAATTTCGCCGCCGCCTGGCTCGCTTTATCTTTGAAGGGCGAAAGTTCGAGATTTTCGGCTTGTTCATCAAGAATCTGGTTTAAGTGAGATAGCACATCCACGTATAAATCAAAGAATTTCAGGGATTGTTCATCCCGATACATTCCGGATTCCACTCGTCTGGTATGAAATAATTTACGATCTTTAAACTGTTCAATTAAATCCAAAAATGGTTTTAAAAACCCGTTTTTCTGCTCGAAGAGAGTGCCGGCAATGTGCCGCGCTTCGTTCAGGTCGCGCTCATCAATAAGCTTTCCGATCCGGCCGGCTGCTTCTTCCAGATGCCTGAATTTATCACCCAGTTCCTGAATTCGCTGCTGCCGGTTGGTGGCTGCTTCCAATAGGTTCCGGCACCTTTTTTCCAACTCCTGGATATCCTGTTCAGTAATCTCCGCTTTATTGAGGATCCGCCCCGCTTTTGTCTGAAATTCAGAGGAGCGCTGTATCAGATCCCGATCCGACTGTAATATCTCAATACACCCCCGTAAGTGCACTTCGGGAATTAGATAGAAAGAGTATTCTGATTCCTGCAAGAATTGGCTGGATATCCGATTCAGGTTTTCGATCATCTCGTTAAACAGATTGAATGTCGATAGAGAGTGTTCCTGCGCAATGATACTTGCGCGTTTTTCAAGACGCTCTCTGAGATGAGCAAGGCCTTCCCCAATCCGCAGAAACACGTCGGATGTGGTCTGCTTGCTCCCCTTTTCCAGATACCCCTGATAATCTCTGTCATCGAAGAGCTGTTTATTCTCAGTCAGGAGAGCATCATAGTCCTGTTTCAGGCCCATTTTTGTCGCTCGCTCTCCGCCCCGGTTTCCGGGGTGCGGGTATTGAAAGGCGGTCGAATCATTTCACCACCAGATTAATTAATCGACCTGGAATCACGATTGTTTTTACGACATCCTTCCCATCAATGTAGTTGCGGATTTTCTCCAGGGACAGAGCGGCTTGTTTGACTTCCTCTTCACTGCTGTCGGCGGCGATATCAAAGGTATCGCGTACTTTCCCATTCACCTGGACTACCATATTCACCGTCGACTGTTGCAGATACTGTTCGTCATAGTCGGGGATCTGTTGTTCGAAGATTGATGGTGCATGCCCCAGCATTTCCCACAATTCCTCGGTGAAATGCGGGGCAAATGGGGCTAAGAGCAGGACGAGTGTTTCCAGATTTTCCCGGGCGATATCGGTCTCTTCTGCTTTATAAAGAGCATTGACGTATTCCATAATACGGCTGAGGGCCGTGTTGAATTTAAAGGCCTCGGTATCTTCCCTGACCTGCTTGATGGTGCTGTGCATCAGGCGCAGTAAGGTATCATCTTCACAGGTTTTTTTCTTCATTGCAGTAAAGTTCCGGACCAAGCGCCAGATTCTGTTCACAAACCGGTTGATACCGACGATTCCTTTGTCACTCCAATCGCCGCCTTCTTCGTATGGTCCCATGAACATCAGATACATGCGGAAAATATCCGAGCCATATTGATCGATAAATTCGTCCGGGCTCACCGTATTGCCGCGCGATTTGGACATCTTGGCCCCATCCTTGGTGATTGTGCCCTGGTGCAGCAATCGGGTAAAGGGTTCATCGAAACCCAGCAGGCCTCTGTCATGCAGTGCTTTAATAACGAACCGGGCATAGAGTAAATGCATCGTGGCATGCTCGGCGCCACCGACGTATTGATCCACCGGCAGCCAGGTTTCCACCCGCTCCGGATTCCAGGGCCCCTCATCATAGTGGGCGTCGACGTAGCGCAGGAAATACCAGGAGGAATCAACGAAAGTATCCATGGTATCAATTTCCCGTTTGGCCGGATTCCCGCACTCCGGGCAGGAGGTGTGAACGAAGTCTTCGGAATGACCGAGCGGGGCGATCCCGCTTTCTCTGGTATCACTGATATCCAGATCCTGTGGTAATTCTACCGGCAAATCCTCTTCGGGAACCGGGACGGTTCCGCACTTGTCGCAGTATACAATGGGAATCGGTGCACCCCAGTACCGCTGCCGCGATATAAGCCAGTCGCGCAGCCGATACTGGACGCTCGCTCGGCCAATGTCTCTCTGTTCACAATCCTCGGCAATTCGCTGCATCGCGTCCCGGGAGGTCATCTCGGTATACTTCCCGGAATTCAGAAGAATCCCGTACTCCGTGTAGCACTCGTCTGCTCCGTGTGATTCCCTATCCGGCGAGATCACTTCCCGGATAGGCAAATTATATTTCCGGGCGAACGCGAAATCGCGCTCATCGTGGGCAGGTACGGCCATAATGGCTCCGGTTCCGTAGGTATATAATACGTAATCGGCAATCCATATTGGCATTTGTTCTTTCGTAAACGGATTGATTGCGTAAGCTCCGGTGAACACACCGGTCTTTTCGCGATCTTCAGCCAATCGCTCAATGTCACTCGCCTTCTCCGCCTTCATCATGTAGTCCTGAACCACCTCATGCTGATCTCCAATCGTAATCTCTTCTACCAGAGGATGTTCCGGGGCCAACACCATATAAGTGGCCCCGAATATGGTATCCGGACGCGTCGTGAAGGCTCGGATGGTCTGATCTTCATTGCCCGCGAGTGGAAAGAATATTTCAGCGCCCACGCTCTTCCCTATCCAGTGGCGCTGCATGGCTTTGGTTTTTTCAGGCCAGTCGATTCGCCCCAGGCCTTCCAGCAATTCATCGGCATACTCCGTGATCTTGAAGAACCATTGCTCCAGATTTTTCTTCACAACCGGGGCATCACAGCGTTCACATTTTCCCTCAATGACCTGTTCATTTGCCAGAACGGTCTCGCAGCTCGGACACCAATTCACCGGTGATTTCCGTTTGTAGGCCAATCCCATATGGTACAACTGTAAGAAAATCCACTGGGTCCACTGATAATATTCCGGATCGCTGGTATCCACCTCGTTCCGCCAGTCATACATGGCACCAATTTCTCGCAGCTGCTTACGCATATACTTGATATTCGCCTGGGTACTCTCATGGGGATGGATGCCATGTTGAATCGCATAATTTTCTGCCGGCAGGCCGAAGGCATCGAATCCCATCGGTTCGAAGACATCCTTGCCCTGCATGCGCTGATATCGGGCCCAGGTATCGGTGGGACCAAAGTTATACCAATGCCCACAGTGAAGTTTATCTCCGGATGGATAACTAAACATGACCAGGGTATACAATTTCTCCCCGGGATTATCCAGATCGGGTTCGTGGAGTTTGTTCTCCCGCCAATAAGTGTGCCACTTTTTTTCAACGTGCCTATGCGGATAATGCTCAGTATCCTCTTGTATTTTTCTCTCCTGCATATTTCACCTCGTACACTGCTCGCTTATTCTGTTTCCAAATTTATACGTAATAACAATAGAATGAAAGCCTTTCCCCCGGTGAGAACAGTCTTTTGACTCCACTGCAGCTCAATAGAATAAGAAGGTAATAATTTTCTCTCTCCTTTTCTGTGAAATTCCCTGCCCACAATCGAAGGAAGCCCGATTGTACCTGCGAGATTTCCTGGGGAGTGCGGGTTTGCACTGGGCCGGCGGAGGGGTGTAAGACTCAACTTTACGTATCGGTTTTCACCCTGCAGCTAACAGGCGTTGGCCCGATCCACCCCCTGGTTGTCGTCCCCGCTGACGGAAGAACTTTTATTCCTGCATCAATGGGTTCTCTTTCACATCGGTTTCTTGCCCCGTGAAATCGACATTTCGATTAATTGCCTGCGCGATGACTTGGATCTGTGCCACTAATTGATCGAAATTCTCGGGTAGCAACGACTGTCTGCCGTCAGATAAGGCTTTGGTGGGATTGGGATGCACTTCGATGAGTAACCCATCCGCTCCTGCGGCCACAGCCGCTCGGGAGGCAGCACTTACGTACTCCCACTTGCCGGTTGAATGACTGGGATCGATAATGACCGGAAGATGCGATACTTCTTTTAATACCGCAATAGCATTGATGTCAAGAGTATTTCGGGTATATTTAGAATCAAATGTTCTTATGCCGCGTTCACACAGCATAACATCATAGTTGCCGTGGGATAAGATATATTCAGCCGCCAACAGCAACTCATCAATCTTCGAGGAGAAACCTCGCTTCAGAAGCACAGGAAAATCCGTGTTTCCCACCGCATGGAGCAGATTATAATTTTGCATATTCCGTGCGCCTATCTGCAAAACATCCGTATACCGGCATACCAAATCCACTTGTTCGGGAGCCATAACCTCTGTCACGACGGCGAGGTCGGTTTCATCTCCTACTTCTCTCAGCAGCCGCAGGCCTTCCTCACCTAATCCCTGAAAACTATAGGGAGATGTTCGGGGTTTAAAAGCACCACCTCGCAGTATTTTTGCACCTGCGCTTTTCACGGCTCCGGCCGTGGCCATTAACTGTTCCCGGTTCTCCACCGAACAGGGCCCGGCCATAATCACCACCTCCGGGCCCCCAATTTTGACTCCCTTCACGTCGACAACAGTATCTTCCGGATGGAAATCGCGGCTGGCCAGTTTGTAGGGTCTGAGGACTGGCAAAATGTCCTGCACACCAGGCAAACTTTCAAAATGTTCCTTTTCCAGTCCACGCTCATCACCAATGATACCGATAATGGTTCGTTCGGTCCCATGTGACAGATGCACCTGAAAACCATAGTCTTTCACTTCATCACTCACCCGTTGTATCTCGTCTTCGCCTGCATTTCGCTTCATTATGATAATCATAAACCTCTTCCCTTTCGTATGATTCAAATATATTAGTTGTAAGGATTTCATTTATTCCAGAGCATGTTCGGGTCGCAGCACCTCCGCACCATTGATATAAATATGTTGTATTTCTGCAATATCTTTGGTGGTATTCCAGTGGATCAGAACACGAATGCAGTGCTGCAGCCCACCCGGAACATTCATTTCATGCCCGCAGAGCAACGCCTGATCGTACCAGCCCAGCTTCCGGGCCGCCAGTGCCGGATACTCTGCATTGACATCAGGCGTGGTCGTAAATATGACACTTGCCACATGTTCGGATTCAATCCCGTTGCTCTCAATCATCTGGAGCAGCAATTCTTCTGTTCGTGTGAGTATTTCTTCCCGGTCGTTTGATTCAACAGTCGTCGCGCCACGCACGCCCCGGCACATCAAAGCCATTGTTTCCTCCGCTTCTATTACAAAATAAAAAAGCGTGGGAGTCATTGTGACTTCCCACGCTTTCTGGAGTTAAGTTTTAATGTGAAATTAAGTAAACTTACTCACATCAACGTGGGAACCACAAAAAAAAGAAAAATAAAAGTATCGACGATTATACACCGCATTCGCCATCTGCTCAACAGTCGCGAATAGGTGAAGTCGATAATAATTCATGGTTCCTGTACCACGTTGATTAAATTTGTATGGTAGTATACTACAGGATTTCCCCTTTGTCAACCCTCGATTAGTGGAAAGCCATTCTTCTCATTAGTTCTAACGATAGCAGGGAAAACGGGTATAATGAAGCCAGGAATGCTTCTCCTTCCGATACACTGCGGGGATCTGTCGGGTCAGTTGTGATTAAAAAATACCACACTATCCTGCCATTGCGAAGAGCATATCTGATTCCCGACCCGCCGGGACGCGCTCAACCGACCGGCGGTGATCCCGTGTATCATTTGGACTCGTGAGTGTCCGGAAGCGCCGGCGGAGGTTGATCACTTACCCAGTGAACGGAAGGTTCGGAGGAAAGAACAAGTCGGGGTGCCCGGATTTGAACCGGGGACCTCTTCGTCCCGAACGAAGCGCGCTCAACCGGACTGCGCTACACCCCGAAACCTATATCACCTGTCAAGTAACTCTGGGAGCTTCATGTCCGATCTCAGTGCCACTTTCCAGGCCCCTTTCCCTGTGGCTCCCGTTTTGCGAACGGCCGATAAGCCCTCGGACAGTTTGTTCGAGGAATCGATGACCCGTCGGGATGCGCTCAACCGGACTGCGCTACCCCCACTGTATCTCTTACCACGGCATAAATATCGAAAAAATAGTTTCCGGATGCAATAGATAATCATCCTCCTGTGCTTCAACCTCAGCCGGTGTCGGTTTAAACAGCCCTCATCCGTCCACCTTCTTCCGATCAAACATCAAAAGAATAGCATAATCCCGGCGAATGACGTGACCGACATAATAAATATTCGATAGACTTTTTCCGGGATATGACGGACCGCCCGGACGCCAAACAGCGCGCCCAGAGCAATCGCCGGGAGAATGGTGAGATCCAGCGCAAGGGACTGCAGCGTAATGGTGTTCCAGACCAGGACATGGAATGGGATTTTCAGGTAATTCACGATCAGGAAGAACCAGGCGGTCGTACCGATATAATTATTCTTGGGCAGCCGCATGGAGAGCAGATAAATCGCCATGATCGGTCCGGCGGCATTCCCCATCATAGTGGCAAATCCGCCCAGCAGGCCCATGAGTGCCGCAAACCACCAGTAATCCGGTATGAGAATCCCCTCGGATCGGGTATCCTGCCAGATCATCAGAGCGATGCAGGAAAGAATAATGATCCCCATGATAGTTTTGAATATCGTGTCCGACACCAGATGTCCGACCATCACACCAGTCAGCACTCCGGTGAGTGCCCAGGGCATCAGCTTCCAGACGTATTTCCACTCGGCGTGCCGGTTATAATATTTGACGGCAAAGAGATCCCCCACACAGAGCATGGGCAAGAGAATTCCCGTGGACAGTTTCCCTCCAAAGATGGCAGCCAGGACTGCAACCACCAGCATACCCAGGCCTGCGATACCAGTCTTCGCCATTCCCACGAATATGCCGCACAGAAACACCAGCAACCATTCGATGAGATGAAGATCAAAGCTCTGTAATGCTTCTATCATAATGAACTATCCGCGAATCAGTCTGAATTCGGCATATACCATATTTCCGTTGTTCACTGCGTATGCAATGCAATGTAGCTCCATAGAAAAAGGGTGGCTGTTCGGATATGGTATCGCATCCCATGGTAACACCAGCGAAAAATATCGTTACGTTCAAATACGTCAAGTTTCTCATTATCCAATAAAACGGATAATCGGCACTCATTGGCGAGGAATCCCGTGGTCAACGATCCGGATGATCTCTCTGAGATCGTGAATAATCCCGTCTGCCTGCTGCAGGTTTTGTGTATTCTCTTCGGATATAAATCCCAGTACATTCAATCCGGCGCCATGTGCTGCCTCTACCCCGGCGATGGAATCTTCTATGACAATCATTGTTGAGGTCGGCTGGTCCAGTTGTTCACAGGTATACTGATAGATGTCAGGATACGGTTTTCCTCTGCCGCCTACATCATCTGCACTGATAACTGCCTCAAAGAATGGTCCCAGCCGGAACCGTTCCAGTGCAGTTTTTATCCAGGTGTGCGGCGATGAGGACGCCAGTATCTGCTGAATCTGTTTCTCTTCCAGAGATGCCAGGGCCTCACAGGCCTGCGGCATTATCTCTGCTTTCTGCCTGTAAATGCGTTCTGCCATCTGGTCGTAATTTTCCCGATACTCCTTATAATCCATCTCCAGATGATATCGCCGGGTTAAGATTTCGTACATGCCGTCGATGCTTCTGCCGACAAAGAGTGATTCGTCCACCTCGCCCCAGTCAGGGACGGCTTCTTTCAGGAAAAAGAACTCCTCATCCGACCAGTACCGCTCGGAATCAATGAGGACACCATCCATATCCCAGATTACAATGGAAAATACCGGAGCCATTAGTCAGAACAGATATTTGATGACCAGAAACCCACCCACCAGCAGAATGGTGAAAATGATCGTCAGCAGGTTGAAATATCGGTCGATAAAAAATTTGATCGGTTTTCCGAAACGCCAGATCAGAGCTGCCACCAGAAAGAAACGCCCTGCTCTGCCTACCAGGGAGGCGGACACTAACATGGGTAACCCCACCTTGAAGACGCCCGCGGCAATCGTGAAGACCTTGTACGGAATCGGGGTGAAACCGGATATCAGAATCGCGATGAACGCATTATCGTTATACATTTGCCCCACTCGTTGAAACTGCTCAACCACATCGTAAAACTCGATGATGCGCACACCAATGCTCTGATAAAGTCCCCAGCCGATGTAGTAGCCGAGAAACGCCCCAAGCACACTGCCCACCAGGGAAATGGCGGCATATCGAAACGACCGGACCGGAATGGAGATAGCCAGTGCAATCAACAGGACATCCGGTGGAATGGGAAAGAACGAAGACTCCGCAAACGCCAGCAAGAATAAGGCGACCTCACCGTACGGGGTTTCTGCCCAGTGCAGCACCCAATCGTATAACCGCCGAACCCACAGAAAGGGTTTGCCGGCAACTCGTACATGTGTGGAATTCGACTCATTCATCTCAAACAGTCGGTAATTTAGGAGGGATTCGAGAGAGAATCAAAGTAAAGTTATGCCGGGCTGTGACGAAAGGAAATAAGGACGGAACGGAACGATGATCTGCGCGGAACTCGGCTATGGTACTCCACCTGAATAATTCATAAAAAAGAGCACAGCGCGGGCTCTTTTTTCTGGTTTCTGAGACTATTTAGAGAACGCCTCGCCCCGAAGGGATGCCTTTGGCACAGAGATCCCGTGACGACGGGACAAAGAAACTGGAACATATCCCTGCCCAAACCTCGCAATAAATTGTGAAGATGTGTTCTCTACATAATAAACATACGTCAGGTTCAGCATCTTGAATCAGAACCATATTTTCTAAACACTCTCAGGTTATGAATAATTCGGGTTTGACAACGGTCAGGTTGTCCTTCAAAAGGTATTGCGCACAGCCTGAACAGACGCTGTGAAGCTGTGAAATTTATAGAGATTATACTTCGGGCTTTCTTCAAGCAAATGCCTCATTCAGAACGTATAGCATCTAAGATATCAGGACCGTGTTTAAAAAGCAAGATCCTGAACTTCACTAGCAACTCCCCCGTTCATTCATCGGAGATGAATGCTCATTCGTTGAGTTCCGAGCATTGGGGATCCGGTGCCCCCGTTCCCCCGTTCCGTTTTTTCTTGATATTCAACTCCCGCACTTTTACGTTTATATGCAAATCAGATAAAAATCTTCTATTTTCAATGCCAAAAAAGAACCTGACAATTAGGATCAACCCTTACGATGAGCGGTCATTTGTTGAGTAGATCTGGCATTCCCGCCCTCGCCCCGGATTGCAAGGGGCATTTCACCCCGAACGGTGAAGGAGTCATTCCGGTGCGGTTAGTTGGTAAAGGTCAGGAGATGCTCCGGTGAATAATGACAGCCTTGATCTGACCATTGATGAAAAGCAGGAGGCGATTATCGAGGAATTTGCACAGCTGGGTGAGGACTGGATGGGGAGGTATGAGCATCTCATCAATCTGGGGAAAGCCTTGCCTGCCATGAACCCAAAGCACAAGACCGAACACAACCGGCTCAAGGGATGTCAGTCACGAGTATGGCTGCACACCTCCACAGAGGCGGGCAAGCTCTATTTTGCAGTAGATTCCGATGCCTTCATTGTCAAAGGAATCGCCGCATTGCTGGTGAAAGTCCTATCCGGCCACATGCCAAACCAGATTAAAACCGCGGAGTTGTATTTTATCGACCGTATTGGACTGGAAAACCACTTGTCTCCCGTGCGCTCAAACGGGCTTTTTTCCCTGGTGGATGCCATGAAAGTTAGTGCAGAAGCATACAGTGCTTCGGAAGTGGACCCATCACAATAACGAAGTTGTTAGTTCGTCTGTTCAGGCAGACCGGATTCTATGAGATTGTCCGTGTCACTGCTCCACTCAAACCACCCGCCGTCATACACCGATATCCTGGGCCGCCCCATCAGCCAGGCATTGTAAAACGCCTCACTCCCCCGCCAGCCGGTTCCGCAATAAAACGCGAGACGTTTCTCGGGAGAAATTTCCGCTTCCCGCCACATTTTTACAATTTCTTGGTATTCCCGAGTGGTATGATCCAGATGCCGGTAGTTCTCCATGTGATAGGCATCGCTGCCGCAATTGGCGAAAATCGCCCCCGGAATACGCCCTTTTCTCTCGATATAGTTGTATCCACTGACCTCGCCGATAAACTCCTTCCAGCTTCGAACGCTTACCAATTCGCCATCGTCCGATTGCAACAGCTCTCTGGCTTCGGGAAGATCGATAAACAGTTCCGGCCGGCCCGGTACTTCAGCACCGAAGTCCTCCGCGGGTTGCGGTGTAACTTCATCTCCGGACAGATTGTATCCGGCGTCCCCCCAGGATTGGATCCCCCCATTTAATACCCGCACATCTTTGACTCCGGCATACATCATGATGACCGCGCATCGAATCGCTCCCAGATGGCCGGCGCTGCTACCGGGAAACGGGTCGTCATTGCTGGGGAATGAAAACCGTCCGTACAGGATCACCGTGGTATCAAAGGCGATCCCGTGATTTTCCAGCGCCTGTTTCAGTTCTGCAGGCGCTCTCCGATTCCAGGTGTCCGACGATTCCAGATCCCGGGTATCCAGGGCGATTGCCCCGGGAATGTGGCCTGCCTCATAATCAGCATTGTTCCGGTAATGGGCATGACAAACCACATGGTTTCTTCCGTCGTACTCTCCGGGAATGTCACCTGAGAGTAACGTGCAAAGCCATTCCGGAGGAACGAGGTGCTTATATCTTTCCAAGCGTTCCATGGGCAATGCCGGATTCGGAGACCACTCTTCAAGGAAATGAGGATAGATATTGAGGTTAGCATAGCCAGCACGCATAAACAACCGGGCTACCCGTTCTGCCTTCTCTGTGGCATACCCATAGATAACAACGTGCTGGTCCGGAGATATTCCTTTCGACCTGACGATTTCAATCCAGTCGAGATAATCCGCCCACTTTGCCGGTAAACTCTTCGCGGCTTTTATATGGCCGCCCCGGGGTTCATCCCGCAAAGTCCATCCGTTGTAGGCATCCACCGGCCGGACATCTACTACCTTCACTTCCTGTTTTCCCACCACCTTCCGAAGGTCTGCCGTGGATATTTCTCTGATTGCAGTGTCCATGCGGTATTTCCTTTCAGTGGTATCTACCAGATACATACCAAATAATCAAGTACATCATCCTGTCTTGTCGATCCCGGCAATTATCTGACAGTCATCGTTCGATATTTTTTTGAGATATACTCATCGAAAATTCAACGAGGCATCCATCCGGTCGAACAACTTCTGGACGTGGTCCAGGAATCGGCGAATATCCTCGGCAGAGGAATCCAGGTTGATTGAATCACCCTGGAGCATCCTTCTGATTTGTTCCAAAACCTCTTCATGTTCTCTGTCCCCGACTCCGCTTGCCACAAAAGTGGTGTGAAACCTCCTGAGCATGTGTTCGGGTTGGTCTCCTGTAGCCGAGGGTGAGTAACAATGCACCGGCAGCGGTGAGCGCGGCTTTCAAAAGTTATCCGGTGTGCTCATCGGAACGATCCCCGGCGTTCATCGCTCGTCGCCACAGCTGTTCTGCCTTCCGTAATTCCGTCGCAACCAGTTCGGTTACTCCGGCCCTGCCTTCTGTGAAAGCGGCAGGCTGCCATAGAAGAAAATAATGACGGCAAAGAGCGGGGTGATCCACCAGCATAGTGAATCTCAGCCCCTGCTGGATGGTGGGACCGTACAAAATCACCGGAATGGACAGAATCAGGGCAACCAGAATCGCCGGCGGAACATCTGTTCATGCCCGGTGTGGTCTGCATGGTGTTGGTGACTATTATTTTGGTCAGGTATTTGGTCTACCCGTGCTTCCTGGTTATGAGAATAACCGGTATCACCAGGGGACGTCATCTGATGCTGGTTGTGGTCTTCTGCCATTGTTCTTCATCCTGCTCTAAAAGTTTGAGAGTATCAGGCATTTTCAGGAGATTCGTATATAGGGAGTCCGTCTGCCCGTAATCAATATAGTTCGGGCGTTTCCCTCGATGCGCCGATACAGTCTCTTTCAGTGAAGCAATCAGCACATTGAGCAAACTTAATAGCCGTCATTACAATATCAGTTATATGCTCTAAAATGAATGTAACAATTGCGAAAGTATTTTTGCACCTCACCCCTGCATATTCTTCCTGCCGAGAATTTTCAGTTCAATTATTTTGTCATTAAACTAGCCAGACTTAATTTTGGTCAACCCAAATTTAGTGGAGTCAACTTATGTGTGTTTTTAGCGAATGTAAGGAGTGATGAATGCTGCCAGGCAGATACGCAAATGGAAAGAGAGGCGTCTTCCGATAAGCGCCGGGATTCGTGTCTGTGTTACTATCTTTCTTCTTTATTATTCCAAAACAATAAAGAAGCACGATATTCTCCGAAGAGAACCTCCTTATATGGAAATCCTATCCGTCCCGGAGAGATGAAATATTTCTTCCGTATTGCCTTTTTCATTCGATGAGGTAATAATTCTCATGCACGTGGTACCATCATGCTCAGCGGGGCTCGAAAGTTGTATAAGATATTCTTTGCGAGAAATAGGTCCGTCCTTCGCGGAACACTCCCCTTCTGATCGCCTGGAACCGTATTTAATTTATTCAAAGTAGGAACTGGACATTTCTGTCGACCCTTTTCTGATATTAATATCCCCGCCATTCTCGCAAAGAACAGGAATGGCGGGAATGACTTCCGGGTCAGCTCACAGGAAATCCGGCTGTTCTATTAATACAGTTGAAATACCCGTCTCCGATTCATCCGACGATGAACTTTCGGAGGAATCCTCCGACTGCGTCTCCTTTTTCAACGGCTTGGGATCGGAATTGCCGGTGATACCGTAGCCTGCTTTCTTCACCGCTTTCTTCATGTCTTCTATCGACGTTTTTTCCTCCGGCTGATAAACCACAACCGCATTCTCTGCGGATAAAGAAACATCGGCTGATTCAATCCCATCTAACGACTGCAGTGCGGACCGCACATTATTGACGCAGCCGCCTCAGGTCATCCCGCTGACATACAGGGTGACTTCCGAACGTTCAGTGTTAGTGGGAGGATCCGCAAATAAAGTGCTATTCAGAGCAAGCATACCCGTCAGCGCCATCAACAAAGCAGCTCCCGATACTTTTATGACTGTCTTCATTGTATTCCCCTTTCTCTTATCTGTTATAATATAACAACAGCTATCACAATTATATCAGATATCTCCTGATTTGTCAAGCTCCGGCTACTTTCATAAACGCTGGCCATCACCTGGCGGGTACGTACCTCGTCAGACTTCAATGCTCACCGAAAAACACAGTAAATTCATTGAGACCACGCGGCTGATTACTCGCGGACCGGCCGCCGGGCCAGGATCAGCCGGAAAACACTGGTGAAGAGATTGCGAACCTCTTCTATCTGAAAACCGGCCGCCGTGATATTCCGGACCGTATGCCGGTTAATATGAACTCCGGTTATTCCGGCGGTGAACGGATCAAAGAGATCAAACAGGCCGGCCGCCGAGGGTGTCTCCGGCCGCATGTGCTCCAGAGCCACGAACCGGCCGCCCGGCTTTACCACCCGATACACTTCTCTGAGCCCCAAGATAGGATCAGGCACTGAACAGAAAACAAAGGTATCGAATACCGAATCGAAGATCTCATCCGGAAATCCCAATTTCTGGGCATCCATCTGAGCCAGGGATACCTTTTCCCGCTGGTCTCCCGGGATCTGCGTGAGCATTCCCTCGCTGAAATCGATGCCCGCCACCTGCATCCCATTGGAATAATACGGGATGTTCTTCCCGGTTCCCACTCCGATCTCCAGCACTTTCTGACCCTCCAACGCCTCCTGCACCGCCTCCCGCCAGTGCCGGAACCAGAGAAACTCAGTTGGGATTTCCATCAGATTGTAGCGCTTCGAGATACGATTATATTTATCTCGTACGGTCGCCATTTACAGATCCCGTTTCATCTTCGTGTATTCTTCCCTGGTAATTTCGCCTTGGGCGTAGCGTTTCTTCAAAATGTCTTCCGGGGATTGTCCACCAGAGCTGCGATTAACACCCGTTCCCTGTTTTGTAAATTGGGTAACTGCCCACACAATCACACCAATAATGATAATCCATATGAGCCATCCGAAGCCCATAAAGCCTCCCATACCACCAAATCCGTGCATCATTGTCTTCTCCTCTGTCTTCAAACTATACAAATCTTACTCTGTGATACCAAAAGAGGATGGGCTGTTCTTATAAACCCATCCTCCCTAAATACTGCCCGATTCACTCGACCGGTTTTATCGCCACATCATTCCTCTGGGAGCATTGCGACTCCCTCTGTTCCACATCAGTCCACCCATCATTCCCCGGCCGTGCTGACCGCACCGGAAACCGTCCTGTGAGCCGAAATTCTCGTCAAGAGAGGTCAGCTGCTCGTCGGTCAGGACATGCCGGGTCTGCGTCCAGGTGTCTTGCCGTTCCTTTTGGAGTTGCTGCTGCAGGTCCTGCACTGCACTGTAGTGCTGCTGCACGGTCTCGTCATCTGCGTCAGACAATGCCCGCGCACTGCGGTAATCGATCATGTGGTTGTGCAGTTCCTTTTGTAATGAAGCCACTTCCTTAATATGGTTTTCATGGATTTTGTCAATGGCGGTACGCTGATCTTCAGTCAGCTCGTATTCTGCCGGCAACCGGTTTAACACGCCAAGATAGCCGCTGCCCATCATATGGGTGCCTGTCATATTGCCACGGAATCCCATCATGTGCTGTCCGGAGCCGTGCATACCGTAACCACCCATATGTCCACGTCCCCAGCCCTGGGCAAGTCCGGTCCCGCTGATGAAAAGCAGCAGGAAGGCTCCTGCGATGATTGCAAGAAGTGTGTTGCGTGAAAGTTGAGCCATGTGAGGCCTCCTTCCGGTTTTATGGTTCTGATTATTTATCATTCTCACCCGTACAGACGAATGAATGCTCCGAGTGTTACGGGGGGATTTCGGTAACCAGTAAGCAGTTGCCAGTAGGCAGTAGGCAATAATCAGTAGGCAGTTGGCAGTGAGCAGTAGGCAGTTGGCAGTTGGCAGTGAGCAGTTGGCAGGAGGAGGAGGTTGAAGACATGATTCAAACACGTGCTGGCAAGTGCTTATAAG